>CAZDIN010000037.1:0-6955 GCA_964505515.1 uncultured Eubacteriales bacterium
TGGCTCGATAGCTCGCAATAAGGATAATGCATAATGTTTCTCGGCATCGACACAAGCAATTATACTACCTCTCTTGCTCTTTTTTCATCGGAAGGCAAGGTTCTTGCGAATTATAAGAAGCTTCTGCCTGTGAAGATGGGTGAGGTCGGTCTGCGCCAGAGTGATGCGGTGTTCCATCATGTTCAGCAGCTTCCCGATCTGTTTTCGCAGTGTGAAGAGGAGTTTGGCAAAATCTCGGATAATATCAAGGGTATAGGGGTTTCTGTCCGTCCGCGTGACCTTGATGATAGCTACATGCCCTGTTTTACTGTTGGACGCTCGTTTGCTGACAGTATAGGTGCTCTTGTCGGTATAAAGCCATATTATTTTTCGCATCAGTGCGGACATGTTGCCGCGGCTCTTTATTCTTCAGGCAGAATGGATCTCATTGGCAAGCGGTTTGTTGCATTTCACTTTTCGGGCGGTACCTCAGAGGCTGTTCTCTGTGAGCCTGATGATAAGCATATTATTTCTACCACGCAGGTCGCAGGAAGCCTTGACCTTAAGGCAGGGCAGGTTATCGACCGAGTCGGAAATATGCTGGGGTTGCAATTTCCTGCAGGCCCTGCACTTGATATACTTTCTATGAAAAGTCAGCGTGAATTTAAGATAAAGCCGACCATGAAGGGCTATGATACCTGCATGTCGGGTGTTGAAAATCAATGCCGTTCGATGCTTGAAAAGGGAGAACTGCCTGAGGATATTGCGAAATTTGCAATATGCTCAGTATGTGCGGTCGTTGACAAAATGAGTGAAGACTGCAAAAAGCGATTCGGCGACCTGCCGATCATTTATGCAGGCGGCGTGATGAGCAACAGCTATATTTCAAAATACATTTCGGACAGGCATCGCGGCTACTTTGCTCAACCCCGATTTTCGTCCGATAACGCAGTAGGAGTTGCCGTTCTGGCGGCGTACAGGAGTGGGATCATTGACTGATTCTTTGGTTATGACGGTTGCACAACTGAATAACTATGTCAAGGGCCTGATCGAAACCGACGGGCAGCTGCGGTCTGTCTTCGTTACGGGGGAGATATCCAACTTTGTTGACCATTATAAATCGGGTCATTTTTACCTTTCGCTTAAGGATCAGAACGCCGTTGTAAAGGCGGTTATGTTCCGTTCCTACGCCCAAAAGGTTGCATTTACTCCGCAAAACGGCATGAAGGTCATATGTCGCGGCAGAGTTGCGGTCTATGAGCGCGACGGAGTATATCAATTGTATATCGAGGATATGCAGCCCGACGGCATAGGTGCTTTGAAGATAGCTTTTGACCAAATGACAAGACGGCTGCAGGATGAGGGACTTTTTGACGAAGCGCATAAAAAACCGATTCCGCGTTATCCCTCAAAAATTGCCGTTATAACCTCACCGACAGGTGCGGCAGTTCAGGATATACTTAACATCCTGAGCAGACGAATGCCCGCCGTTGAGGTACTGATGTATCCCGTTCTTGTGCAGGGTGAGTTTGCAAGCGCTCAGTTGCGCGAAGCAGTAAATGCGGTCAATGCGGAAAATGCCGCCGATGTAATAATAATAGGTCGCGGCGGCGGCTCGATGGAGGAGCTTTGGGCATTTAACGATGAACGGTTGGCGAGAACGATCTACGCCTCGGACATACCTGTAATTTCTGCCGTCGGTCATGAAACCGATTTTACCATTTGTGATTTCGTTTCTGACCTTCGCGCACCGACACCCTCTGCGGCAGCCGAGCTTGCGGTTCCCGATGTCAGTGACGTGCTTGGCTTGTTAGAACGTTTGAAACGGAGTGCGGCCTCTGCCGTAACGCATAGGCTTGTACAGTCTGAGAATGAATTGAAGCGAATTGCCGACGATCGCGTGCTTCGGTCACCAATGTCGTATATCGATTCGCTCTTTGAAACCTTTGACCGCGTCTGCGTTTCCTACCGGCACGCTGCAGAGAACGTACTTGAAGAGTATCTGTCTGAATTACGGATCTTATCGGCGAAGCTCGATGCTTACAGTCCGCTTAAAACATTGTCACGAGGATACTCGATAACCTATAAGGGCGACAATATCGTTCGATCGGTCAGTGACCTTTCCTGCGATGATATTATAAGGCTCAAATTTCATGACGGCGCTGCCGAATGTGTCGTAACTTCAACTGCGGAGGAGAATGACGATGAATAATATTACCTACGGAGATAAAATCAAGCGCCTTGAGGAGATAGTTGCCATCCTTGAATCAGGTAATGCATCCCTTGAAGAATCGCTTAAATTGTTTGAAGAAGCGAGTGGACTCGTTACTGAGTGCAACTCAGTTTTAACTGAGGCAAGGCTTAAGATTTCGCAAATGACTTCTGAGGGTGAGAATAATGACTGAGCTTTTGAAGCGATACTCTGTAAGGGTTGAAGAGGAGCTTGAGAAATCGGTTGGTTCTGTCGGAGCTTCCTATGACCGACTTATCGAGGCTATGCGCTACAGCCTGATGGCAGGCGGAAAGCGGCTTCGTCCCTTGCTTGTGCTGGAGTTTTGCCGTGTTTGCGGCGGTGATACAGACAAAGCGTTGCCCTTTGCTTGTGCGGTTGAAATGATTCATACCTATTCGCTTATTCACGATGACCTGCCTTGTATGGATGACGACGATTACAGACGTGGCAGGCTGTCCTGCCATAAGGTCTACGGCGAGGATGTGGCACTTATTGCCGCCGATGCTTTGCAGTCGCTCGCATTTGAAACCGCGGCTAAGGCTGACCTGCCTCCCGACAGGATCGCTGACGCAGTAAGGTCATTAGCGTCGCATAGCGGTGTGCATGGCATGGTCGGCGGTCAGATGATAGACATTTTAATGAATGGAAGATCTCCGTCTTACGAGGACATACTTAAAATGTACTCCCTTAAGACGTCGGCATTGCTTAAGACCGCCTGTGAGATGGGTTGTCTTGCAGCAGGTAAGCCTGAATGTCTTGCGGCTGCTGATGAATATGCCGATAATCTCGGATTGGCTTTCCAGATACGCGATGACATACTCGACGTGATAGGTGATCAAAACCGTACAGGTAAAGCAGTCGGCAGTGATGATAAAAATCAAAAGTCCACCGTTGTTGCGTTCTGCGGATTAGAAAAGGCGTCAGAAATGGTATTGGAATATTCCGAAAAAGCAAAACAGGCGCTTTCATGCTTTGGAGAGGAAGCTGCCGATCTTATAAGAATGACAGATTATCTCGTTAAGAGGGATCATTAATTATGGATGCATTGTTATACAATATTTCGGAACTGCTGCACAATTTCGTTCTGATATGCGCGGTCACCGCATGGTTCATTGCTCAGGTGCTGAAGACCCTGCTTGTTTTGATATTCACTAAGAAGTTAAAACTTGAGCGTATGGTCGGCTCAGGCGGAATGCCGAGCGCCCATACCGCCTGCGTTACCGCATTGGCAATTGCTATATGCCGTCTGTGCGGATATTCATCGGTGGAATTCGGCATAGCCTTTATATTTGCTGTCGTAGTAATATATGACGCGTTGAATGTTCGCAGACAAGCCGGTGAGCATGCTAAGGCTATCAACATCGTTGTCGACCATATTGACGAGGATAACGACGACGGCGACGACCTTGGGATCAAGCAGTTAAAGGAATCGTTAGGTCACAAGCCTATTGAAGTGCTTGCCGGCGCACTGCTTGGTATTTTGGTAGCCATGATAATGCCAATATAACATAGACTAAGAAGGAATAATTATGTATCTTGAGAAGATTCAAGGCCCTCAGGACCTGAAAAAACTGAATATGAATCAACTCAAGGTTTTGAGCGGTGAGATTCGGGAAGAGTTGATAAAAACCATCTCTAAAAACGGAGGTCACTTAGCGTCAAATCTCGGTGTTGTTGAATTGACCATTGGTCTGCATTATGTTTTTGATTCGCCCGACGATTCAATAATTTTCGACGTAGGGCATCAGTGCTATGTTCACAAATTATTGACGGGACGAGCTGACCGTTTCGATACAATAAGAAAAGAAGACGGGCTCTCAGGTTTCATGAACCCTAACGAAAGTCCCCACGACCCCGTTTTTACAGGGCATAGCAGTACCGCCATTTCTGCGGCCTGCGGAATAGCTGAGTTCAACCGTCTTGACGGAAACGACAATTACTCAATTGCGGTCGTCGGTGACGGTGCCTTTACCGGCGGAATGACCTTTGAGGCGCTTAATAATTCGGGACAGGGAAACGAACGCTTGATTGTAATTCTCAATGATAACAAGATGTCCATATCGGAGAACGTAGGCTCGTTTGCACACCATCTCGCGCGCATCCGCATCGGCCAGCGTTATATTACCGTCAAGCGCTGTATCAATAACTTTACCGGCTCCATTCCGCTTATTGGTAATTGGCTCGTTAAGGTCATTTCAAAGATCAAAACGACTGTTAAAAATCTTCTGTATTCGAGCAATTTATATTCAAGCAACTACTTTGAGAGTATGGGCTATCATTACTGCGGACCGATCGACGGAAACAGTATAGAGGACGTAATTCGCGTGCTTGAGGCGGCGAAGCTTACGAATAAACCTGCTTTGGTGCATGCTTTTACTGTTAAAGGAAAGGGCTTTGCCTTTGCCGAGGAGAGTCCAACATCTTATCACGGCGTTTCGAGCTTTGACAGTGAGGTTGGTATTTCTCTTAGTGAGGACAGCTTTTCATATGAGTTCGGCAAGGCGATCTGCAGTTTTGCGGAGAAGGATAATAGAGTATACGCCGTTACCGCGGCGATGACCGAGGGCACCGGCCTTACCGAGTACCGCTCACTCTATCCTAAACGTTTTTGTGACGTCGGGATTGCCGAGCAGCACGCAGTGACCTACTGCTGCGGATTAGCTTCGAAGGGCATGCTGCCTGTTTTTGCAGTGTATTCCTCCTTCCTGCAAAGAGGATATGACCAGATAATTCACGATGCTGCGATCGGGAACGTAGACCTGACCCTTTGTATTGACAGAGCCGGAATCGTCGGCGAGGATGGGGTTACGCATCAGGGAGTATTTGATGTTGCGTTTTTGAATACCGTACCGAATGTTACGATATACGCACCCTCATATTACGACGAGCTTTCTGCTATGCTCGAAAAAGCGTTGTACCGAAAGGGTGTCGACGCAGTTCGTTATCCAAGAGGTAAGCAGCCTGCAAGGCCCGATTGGTATGAATATACCGACTGTGACTATGCTATCCACAGGCAGAGCGAAAAGAAGGTCGTTGTTACCTACGGCAGATTGTTCGGTAATGTTGCTGCGGCATGCGAGAGGGCGGGCGTGTCGGTCTGCAAGCTTAATCGTGTTAAACCGATTCCCGACAGACTTATTGATGAGCTTATGACCTTTGACACGGTTATCTTTTATGAGGAAGGCGTTCGCTCAGGCGGCGTTGCAGAGACGATCGGAGCAAGGCTCGTTGAGGCTAAATTCAGCGGAGATTATCGCATTTTTGCCATCGATGACGGATTTGTTCCGCATATGACAACCGATTCCGCATTTGCAAAATACGGGTTCGATGTTGATTCGATTTATAATTTAGTTACGGGGGATTTCTTTGAGCAGTAAGATTAGATTAGACGCTGCTGTTTTTGATCGCGGACTTACCGAAAGCCGCGAAAAAGCCAAGGTGCTGATAATGGCAGGCGACGTCTATGTTAACAATCAAAAGGCTGACAAGCCCGGCACTCAGGTGTCCGAAGCGGATAAGATCGAGGTTCGTTCTAACACGCTGAAATATGTCAGCAGAGGCGGATTGAAGCTTGAAAAGGCTATGCAGGTCTACGGCATCAGCCTTGAGGGTAAAATATGCGCCGACATCGGAGCGTCGACAGGCGGATTTTCCGATTGCATGCTTCAAAACGGCGCTGAGAAGATATATGCCATCGATGTTGGATACGGCCAGCTTGCTTGGAAATTGCGTTGTGATCCGCGCGTCGTAAACCTTGAGAGGACTAATTTCAGGTACGTTACAAGCGAACAGGTGCCTGACATGCTCGACTTTGCATCGGTTGATGTGTCTTTTATTTCGCTTAAGCTTATCCTGCCTGTGCTTCACACGCTTCTTAAGGACGAGGCAACTGCTGTCTGCCTTATAAAGCCTCAGTTTGAGGCAGGGAAGGAAAACGTCGGCAAGAAGGGCGTCGTTCGTGACGTATCCGTACATAAGGACGTTGTCAACACTGTTACTTCATTTATGGTCGATACAGGCTTCTCTGTCATCGGACTTGATTTTTCTCCTATAAAGGGTCCGCAGGGAAACATTGAATATCTCGCTTATATAAAAAAATCAGCAGCACCCTCATATATGGCTGATGCAACGCCTGATGAGGTTGTTGACCGCTCACACATATCTCTTTCGGAGTAGGTGATAAAATGATCCTCGGAATATTGGCAAATTTGCAGAAGGCTAACGCCGATGCCGCAGTGCGAAAGCTTGTTGATAAGCTTGATTCTCTTTCGCTTGCGTATTATCCTGAGCTTTCGCTCGCAGAAGCTTTGCAACTTGACTGTCCTGCGTTGGATGAAGAAACCTTGCTTCAAAACTGCGACATAATCGTTGCGGTCGGCGGTGACGGAACTATAATTCACACTGCGAAGAAGGCCGCGCTTTATCAAAAGGCGGTGCTTGGAGTGAATGCAGGCAGGCTTGGCTATATTGCCAGTCTGGAAACAGGTGAGTTAGATCTTCTTGACAACCTGAAAAGCGGTAACTACACCGTTGAAAAGCGCATGATGCTTGAGGCAGAGCTTTCGCGTGACATAACTAAAAAGTATTATTGCTTGAACGAGGTCGATATCAGCAAGACCAACCGTTCTAAGATACTCGACATATCTGTTTACAATGGTGAGAAGGACTTCATGTCCTTCCGCGCTGACGGTGTGCTTGTGTCATCTCCGACAGGCTCAACAGCTTATGCTATGTCTGCGGGTG
>CAZDIN010000037.1:6965-8785 GCA_964505515.1 uncultured Eubacteriales bacterium
ACTCGCTGTTGTAAAATCCCAAGAGATTTTATATGTTCCTGTTTGCTCTATGTCGATGTATTCGAGAGGCTTTGTTCTCTCGCCTGAAACCGACATTCGCATTATGATCAAATCGGGAAACTCTGCCGAGGCGGTAGTTCGCTTTGACGGCGACGAGGGCTTAGTGCTTGGCACCGATGAGACTGTGCGGATAAGAAAGGCGACCGACCTGTATACTCAGCTTGTTAAAATCAAAGGTGACTCTTTTTATGACGTGCTTCGTCATAAGATCAGCGATCTGTGAGGAGATTTGTTATGAAATCGTTTGAAAGACGCGAACTAATTCTCGACCTTATCAGTAAGAATGCAGTTGAAACTCAGGATGACCTGCTGCTTTTGCTTAAAGACTTGGGTGTTGAAACTACGCAGGCAACTGTGTCGCGTGATGTCAAGAAACTCAATCTTGTGAAAACTCAGGACGCAAACGGGAAGTATCATTATTCGGTAGCAAAGTCAGTTGCTGCCGATGATATTGCCGCCAATTCAGCATTTATCCGTTCCGCAGTTTTATCGATCGACTATGCGTTGAACAATGTCGTCGTCAAGTGCAGCTCAGGTATGGCTCAGGCTGCATGCGCAACGATTGATATGATGCAGCATGACCTTATTCTCGGCACCATCGCAGGCGACGATACAGTACTAATAATAACCCGTTCTACCGAAGAATCCGCCGAGCTTTGCAGGTACCTTAACGATCTTATTAGGAGATGATTGGTCGGTATGCTGACCTCACTTCACATTGAAAATATTGCTATCATTGAAAAATCAGATATAGTTTTCAACTCGGGGTTTAACATTCTCACGGGCGAAACGGGTGCCGGCAAATCTATCGTAATCGATTCTATCAGCGCGATTCTTGGCGAGCGTACGTCCCGCGACCTTATCCGTACGGGCGCAGATCATGCCTTGGTTTCGGCGGTCTTTGAAGATTTGGAGCTTGAGTTTGTCCATTGGCTTGAAGAGATGGGCTATGAATGTTCCGACGGTTCTTTGATCGTCAACCGCAAATTGACCTCCGACGGCAAGAACGTCATTCGTATCAACGGATTGCCTGCAAATGTTTCTGTGCTTAAGGAAATAGGCAGACGTCTTATCAATATTCACGGACAGCACGACAGTCAGTCGCTTTTATCACCCTCATCTCATATAGGCTACATTGATTCTGTTGCCGATGACTTTGCATTGCTTGAGGAATATAAAAACGCTTACTCGTTCTATCAGGCAAAGGAAAATGAGTATCAGACCATCACCCTTATGAACGATCAAAGCGAAGAGCGTATGGAGCTTCTGAGGTTTCAGATCGCAGAGTTAGAGGCGGCTGAAATTGAAGTGGGTGAGCGCGATGAGCTGATCCGTCAGCGCGATTTTATCCGTAACAGCGAAGCTATCGCGCATGCATTAAACACGGCGAAGAGCATCCTATCCGGCGCTGATGATACAGACGGTGTAAGCGAGATGCTGTTCTCTGCGGCTGACAGGTTGACGCCGTGTGTCGAACATTTTAAGAAGCTTCGGTCAATTTCCGAGAAGCTTTCGGGCTTTGGATACGAGATTCAAGAGATCATCGATGAGATAGATTCATGCTTTGATAAACTGAATTTTGACCCTGTCCTCGCTGAGCAGATCGAGGAAAGGCTTGATTATCTGTTCCGTCTTTCGAATAAATATGGAAAGACTGAGCAGGACATCCTTAGTTATCTCGAGAATGCACAGAATGAATTGGGTATCCTTGAAAACAGTGAACTGCGCATTGAGGCGGCGAGGCTTGAGAAAGACAGCGC
>CAZDIN010000038.1:0-8724 GCA_964505515.1 uncultured Eubacteriales bacterium
CGCCATAGCTGAGTCGGCGCCTGAAAACATGAGCGCGCCGTATAAAAGCTCGTTGACGGTCGCCTGCTCCCCTTCGTCGTAGCCGATCATAATAAGGTCGCTGTTGTAAAGGGGATTGAGCAGGTCGTAGTCGAAGGTGTAGACTGCCTCAAGGTCGGGCAGATGCTCGACTGCCACAAGGGCGGTCATGACCTTGACCAATGATGCAGGACGGATGCGCTCCTGCCCTCCCTTTGACGCGGCAACCGTGCCTTCGCCGACGTTGACAAGTATGGCGTTTTTACTGAAAATGCCGTCGCCTAACGTTACGGTGCTGTCTGTGAAAACGGGTGCAAACAGCGTTTGCTCGGGTGGGGCGTTCACCTGCTCGGTCGCGCTTGACGTGTTATCGGAAGAGACGTCCTCCTTATCAGAACTGTCAACGCAGCCTCGGATACACAAGGTAAATGCGACCGCGATAGCGATCAAAACCAACACGGCACCTGCGCGGCGCAAAAACGCCTTGCGTCTTAGCCGAGCCTTCTTCAAAAGGCGAGCGCGCTTTTCGGCGTTTTTCACCTCAAGGGCGCGCTTTAATTCCTCCCGCTCTTTGCGGCGCAGTGGGTCATAAGCATCGTAAAAGCTGCCGTATCTCTCCTCGAAATTGTCTTTGTCGGGGCGATTCATTCAACCACCTCTCCGATCATGCCGTCGTGCAACACGTCGGTAAGCATAACGGTAACAAGCTGATTGCGCATGTCACCGCCGGCCGTGTGGACAAGGGTATAGTTGGCGGTGTAGCCTTTGTTTATGCCCTTGTCGTAGGTTTCAAATAAAACGGTTGCCGTTTTGCCCACCTGCGAAAGCAAAAAGCCCTTCTCACTCTCGGCCGCGATCTCGATCATACGTCGTGAACGCTCCTGCTTGAGAGAGTTTGGCACCTGATCCGGCATTTTAGCGGCAAAGGTGCCCTCCCGCCTTGAGTATGCAAAGACGTGGCATCTTGCGAAGCCGATCCTACGGACAAATGCAACTGACTTCTCAAACTCCTCGTCGGTCTCACCTGCAAAGCCGACCATGACGTCGGTGGTGACTGAGCAATCGGGAAAACGGCTTCGTATACGCTGCACAAGGTCAGAGAAAAAGGCGCAGTCATAGTGTCGGTTCATGCGGTGCAGTGTCGCGTCGCAGCCCGATTGAAGCGCAAGATGAAACTGCGGGCAGAACTTGTCCTGCGCTTGCAGGCGGTCGAGCATTTCGTCGGTGAAAAGGTCCGGCTCAAGTGACCCGAGCCTTACGCGGTCGATGCCGTCTATCCTGCAGACCGCGTCAACGGCGTCGCATAGGTTTAGGGAAATATCCTTTCCGTAGGTAGAAAGATTGATGCCAACAAGCACGATCTCGCGGTGACCGTTGGCGGCAAGCTTTCTTACCTCGTCCTCGATAACGCGGGGCGGCTTCGAGCGGACAAATCCGCGTGCAAACGGGATAATGCAGTAGGTACAAAAGCGCTCGCAGCCGTCCTGAATCTTAACGTAGGCACGGGTGCGCTCGGGAAATCTCTCGATGCAGGGGGTCTTGAACCGCTCGTCCCGTTCGTGAGCCTCAATATCGATCATACGCTCGCCTGTTTCAAGATACCGCTCTAACAATAAAAGCAGACGCTCATTAGATGCGTTGCCCAATATGATATCGGCGGCATCGAGCGTCTTGCAATCGTCGGGGAAGGCCTGCGGCAAGCAACCTGTCAGGACTATCACGGCGTTGGGAGCCTGACGCCTGAAACGGCGCAGCATCTGACGCGCCTTGCGGTCGCTTTCAGCCGTAACGGTGCAGGAATTGAGCACCATCACGTCAGGCTGTGCGTCGCTTGGCACGATCTCGTGACCTGCGGAGGATATCATCTGTTGCATGGAGGAGGTCTCGTATTGGTTGACTTTGCACCCGAGGGTATAGAAAGAGAATTTCATAGCTAACTCCTAAAAGTCGTCGCGCAGATACATCGGGCGAAGGTTTCGGTGGTTGTACACGTTCAGCACCAGCCCTATTCCGAGGAAGGTGGCAACCAAGCTGGTACCGCCTGCGCTGAAGAAGGGCAGGGTAATGCCTATAACAGGCAGGAGAGAAACGCACATGCCGATGTTAAGTATCATCTGTGCGGCAAGCATGCCGAATATACCGCTGCAGATTATCATGCCCTGTTTATCCTTGGCGTGATGTGCAGTGACAAGAATACGGATGCATATCGCAAGCAAGAGTGCAACTATAGCGATAAGGCCAAGGGTGCCCAGCTCTTCTCCTGCGGAGGCGAAGATAAAGTCGTTGTGTCCCTCGGGAATACCGCCCTTTTGCACGAAGTCACCATTAAGGTAGCCCTTACCTAAGAAGCCGCCGTTTGCCATTGCAACACGGGCGCGCCATTGCTGCCAGCCGCTTCCGTAAAGGTCAAGTTCGGGATTAAAGAGAGACTCGATGCGTGTGCGCTGGTCGTCGTTCATGATGAAAAACCACATTATCGGCGCGCTGAGTGCGGCTATTACGCCTGCGATAGCGAAGTAGCGCAGGCGGATTCCGGCGGCAAACATCATGCACAGGAAAATAATACCTAACACCAACGCCGTGCCGGAGTCGCCCTGAATATGAATAAGCAAAACGGGAATCGCGCCGTGGATGCACAGAGCAATGATGTTGAGAATAGAGTTGACCTTTTCACCCAGCAGGCTTACATGCTTTGCAAAGGTTATGATAAAGGCGATCTTCAGCAGCTCGCTCGGCTGGAAAGACATGCCAAAGGGCAGCTTGAGCCACGCCTTGTCGTCGGTACCTGAGGGGGCATAACCGATGACGAAGGTCAGCCCGACAAGGATAAGGGCGATCGCGGCCGGAACGACCCACCATTTAACGATGGTGTTATAGTCGAAGGTGACCGATATCATTACAGCGGCGGCGATACCGATGGCGATGGCGACCAGCTGAACAAAAAAGGCACGGGAGCTGCCTGTGTAACGGGTGGCGGAGAGCACCATCAAAGAGCCGTACAGCGAGGCACAGGCGCATAGCAGCAAAAGCACCTTATCGGTCTCGCGGAAATAGTCTGCGATCATTCCCCAAAGACGTTTCACGGTATCAGCACCTCCCCTTAATATCATTTACGCATATTATTATAAAATAAACTTACTCTAAGTGCAAGTAAATCCTTAAAAGTTTAGAAATAAACCTTTTAATGTTGAAAAAACTGTGTTATACTGTAAAATGAACAAAGAATAAAGGGAAAGGGTGCAAGCCGTGTCGCAGGATATGATTCAGTTTCAAACCGACTGCGTAGAGCAGACGGAAAGGCTGGCAGCACGGCTGGCTGAAGGCTTCAAGGGCGGCGTTATTGCCATGAGAGGTGACCTCGGAGCAGGGAAGACCGCCTTTATACGCGGCTTTGCGCGTGGCTTGGGCTACGGTGGGGAGGTCGCGTCGCCTACCTTCGCGATAGTGCATGAGTACATAGGCGGACGCCTGCCCCTTTACCATTTCGATATGTACCGCGTAGGCGGTTGGGAGGACCTCTATTCGACGGGGTATTTCGATTATATGGACAGCCTTTGTGTCATGGCGGTCGAGTGGAGCGAAAACATCGAGGGCGCTCTGCCTGAGGATCGGCTGGAGGTTGAGATCTGCCGCTCGGATAAGGATGACGGTAGGGTCATAACCGTCAGGAGCGTAGGAGGAATGAAGCTTGAAGATATTGGCGATTGAATGCTCGGAAAGTCCTGCGTCCTGCGCTGTGGTGGAGGACGGACGCCTGCTTTGTGAAAGCTTTATCGGCGTCGGGCTGACCCATAGCCGCACCCTTATGCCCATGGTGGACGCAATGCTTAAAAACGCCGACCTTTCGCTCGGCGATATGGACCGATTTGCAGTAACCGTCGGCCCCGGCTCGTTTACGGGGCTTCGCATCGGCATCGCCGCCGTCAAGGGCATGGCGATGGGAACGGGCAAAGAGGTGGTAGGTGTTTCCACCCTGCAGGCTGCGGCGAGCGGCTCTTCGATGCTAAAAGGCATTGTTTGTCCGGTTATGGATGCCCGCTGTCAGCAGGTTTATAATGCGCTGTTCTATTGTGACGGCAACCGCCTTGAGCGGCTGTGCGAGGATCGCGCGCTGATGTGCGACGAGCTTCGTGATGAGCTTTTGAAGCTCAAGGAGGACCGATTTGCCGATGCTGATATCTGGCTTACGGGCAACGGCGCGGAGCTATGCATGGACAAATTCGGCGGCGAGGTGGGAGCAAGGCTTGCACCCATGCACGTTCGCAGTCAGAAGGCGCTGTATGTTGCCCTGCTCTCGCAGGACGAGCCAACTCTTAATGCGGCTGAACTGTTGCCCAGCTACCTGCGTCTGCCTCAGGCGGAACGGGAACTGAAGCAACGTCAACATTCATAAAATTTTAAGCCGTCATTGACGGCGGAACGGAGTGAAAGATATGCAACTGAGCAAAAACGTAACGTGGGTCGATCATCCTCTGGTTCAGCACAAACTTACTATCCTTCGCAACGAGAAGACAAGTTCCAAGGACTTCCGTCAGCTTGTCAGCGAGATCGCAACGCTCATGTGCTACGAGGCAACAAGAGATCTTCCGCTCAAGGAGGTCGAGGTCAACACCCCTGTCAGCCTTGCTAAGACCAAGGTCATCGCAGGCCGCAAGCTTGCCTTTGTTCCTATCCTGCGCGCAGGCTTGGGAATGGTCGATGGTGTCCTGAATCTTGTTCCGGGCGCAAAGATCGGTCACATCGGTCTTTACCGCGACCCCGAAACACTCATGCCTGTAGAATATTATTGCAAGCTGCCGAGTGATATGGAGGAGCGTGATGTTGTCGTTCTTGATCCGATGCTTGCTACGGGCGGAAGCGCGAAAGACGCTATCACCCAGATCAAAAAGCGCAACCCCCGTTCCATCAAGTTTATGTGCATCATTGCCGCTCCGGAGGGTATCAAGGCGCTGACCGAGGCTCATCCCGACGTGCCCGTATACACCGCCTCTGTTGACGAGAAGCTCAACGACCACGCCTATATCGTTCCCGGTCTGGGCGACGCCGGTGACCGCATCTTCGGTACCCTGTGATATATGGCAGGAAATAAGGCTTCCAAGCTGGTGCTGCTCTACGTTTACAGGATCTTGATGCAGGAAACCGACGAGCAGCACCCGATGACCCCTGCTTTGCTTATCGATCGGCTGAGAGATTACGGCTACGAATGTGAACGCAAGACGGTCTACCGTCATATCGAAGCGCTGATGGAGTTTGGCGTGGATATACTGCGCTCGGCCGCTGAGCCGAGGGGGTACTATGTCGCAGGACGCGATTTTGAACTGCCTGAGCTGCGCCTTTTGATCGACGCAGTGCAGTCGTCGACGTTTATATCCATGAAAAAATCCCAAGAGCTGATAGAAAAGCTTGGCACACTTGCGTCGGTCAGCGAGGTAAAGCAGATCAAAAAAGGTCTGCATATGCGCGGCATCAGCAAGACCGACAACGAGAAGGTCTATTATACCCTCGACGCGCTCTATCGCGCCATTGCCGCCAACCGCCGCATATCCTTCCGTTACTTCGAATACAATTCCGCAAAGGAAAAGCATTACCGTAATGACGGAGAAGCCTATGTGGTCAGTCCCTATGCGGTCGTGTGGAACGACGAGAAGTATTATCTTCACGCCTACCACGAGAAATACGATGCCATCTCAAGCTTCCGCGTAGACCGAATGGAAGACGCAGAGGTGTCCGACCTGCCCCGTCTTAAGACAGAGGAGTATGCGTCGTACGACCCGAGCGAAAGAAGTAAGACCGCATTCGATCAGTTCTCGGGAGAAACGGTCACTGTCGTTGCGGAGTTTGATAACAAAATGGCGGGCGCGGTCATCGATAGGTTCGGCAGCTCGGTGCAGATGTACCCTCTTGACGACGAGCATTTTACCGCCCACTTCAGCGTTGAGGTGTCTCCGAGGTTTTTGTCATGGCTGTTTGGCTTCGGCACGATGGTCAGGGTGCGCTCTCCGCGTTCGCTGGTCGAGAGATACATTGCCGAGCTTGAATCGGTAAAAAATAAGTATAAGGATGAGTGACATGCTGCGCAGAGCCGAAGAAAAAGACCGCAAAGAGCTGTTGGCACTTTGGCAGGAAAGCTTTGGTGACTCGGCGCAGGATATCGAGGAGTTTTTTGAGTTTAATATTGCTGCCGCCGACGTCTTTGTAGAGGACGACGGCGGCATATCTGCCGCGCTGTACGGTCTGCCCTGCTCTCTTGAGTGGGAGGGCAGGACCCTTTCGGCGCGGTATCTTTATGCAGTAGCGACCGCCGCCGCAAGACGCTCGCAGGGGATCATGAGCCGCCTTATCCCCTTTGCCCATGAGCAGATGGAAAAGGGTGGTGCTAAGGCGTTCTGGCTTTATCCTGCAGGGAGCAGTCTGCGAGGCTTTTACGAAAAATTCGGATACCGTACTGTCCGTTCGGCGACGAAAAGAGTCGTTGCTGCTAAGCCTGTCGATCTGCCCGTTGAGGTGTTGGCACCCGATGCCGCCGCCGAGCTTCGCAGGGAGCTGCTCTGCTCAAAAAACGCGATAGGCTGGGGAGCGTCAGCGCTTGATTACGCCGCCGCGTTTTATGACGCGCAGTGGTGCCGCGTTGGTGATGCGCTTGCCCTTGTGCATAAGGAAGGGGAGGCGCTTACGGTGCCTGAGCTGATAGGTGACGCTCCCGTTTTGACCGCGCAGGCATTGTGTACTCACTTTAACACTGAAAAAGCAGAGGTAGTCCTGCCCTGTTGGTGCGGCGGCGAGGATAAGCCCTCACCAATGCTGAGGGTTGCAGGCGTGATCCCCGACGCAGTTTATGCAGGCCTTGAGCTTAACTGACGGCTGTATACTTTTTGAATGAAAGCCCCTTCTTTGCCAAAACTAATGGCAAAGGGGGCTTTTTTTGATATGAAAAAACGTATGCTTGTCATAATGACGGTGATGACACTGATGTTTGTCGGGGTGACGGGAAGGCTGTCCTATCTTATGCTCGGACAGAGCATGGTCGCCGCCGCGACGGCGCAGACCAGCAAAACAGTTACCGTCACCCTGCCGCGCGGCACGATATACGACTGCAACATGGTGCCGCTTACTAACGCCCAGACCCGCACACTTGCGGTCATTCCGCCGACGGTCGACGCGGTTGCGGCTGTGACCGAGCAGTTGTCAGGTGCGACGGCGCAGATGGCGTTGGAGGGTCTGCAAAGCTCAAACCCCGTGCTCGTTGAGGTTCCGTCGAGTTTTGTCTGCGAGGATGCGCAGATATATACCGTCCCCGTTAGGTATTCCGCTAATCAGACGGCGGCACACATCATAGGCTACCTTGATGGTGACGGAAAGGCGGTCACAGGCATCGAGTATGCATATGACAGTCTGTTGGGTGGCAAGGAGCCGCTGAAGGTGACCTACACCGTCGATGCGGTGGGCAGGCCTCTTTCGGGGGTCGAGCCGACCGTCGTGGGCACCTCACAGGCAAGAGGCGGCGTTGTTTTGACCCTTGATGCTCGCGTGCAGCGCATAGTGGAAACGGTCGCCTCCGAAACGATAGAAAAGGGCGCGGTGATAGTCATGGAATCGGCAACGGGCAGACTTGTGGCATCCTGCAGCCTGCCGACCTATTCGCCGATCTCTGTCGGAGATGTCCTTGAGGATGAAAACGCGCCTCTCGTCAATCGTGTGCTCTCCTCCTACAACATCGGCTCGGTCTTCAAGATATGCGTTGCTGCCGCCGCGCTTAAAGGCGGCACGACCGCGACGTACTCTGCAAACTGCACGGGTGAACTGCCTATCGGGAACAACCTGTTTCACTGCCACCTGCTGACAGGACACGGAATGATAGACATGTCAAGAGCGCTGGCGCAGTCCTGCAACTGTTATTTTATAGATCTGGGTATTCATACAGGCGCACAGGCTATCTACGATATGTGTGTGCGAATGGGCTTCAACCGCGCTTATTCGCTTGCCGAGACCCTTACGGCGTCGGCAGGAAACCTTCCGAGCCTCTCGGTGCTGAAGAACAACCCTGCAGCCCTTGCAAATCTCTCCTTCGGGCAGGGCGACCTCATGCTGACGCCCCTGCACGTTGCGACCTTGGTCGCGGCGGTTGCTAACGGCGGATATCTCGTCACACCGAGCATCGTTGAAGGCACTACCGACGGCGAAAATATAGACAGGCTGGAGCCTGCTCAGCCCCTGCGTGTGCTCTCGCAACAGGATGCCGAGCTTTTACGCCAAATGATGTGCTCGGTGGTTGAAGAGGGTACGGGAAAGGCGGCAAAGCCTGAGCAGAACGGAGCAGGCGGCAAGACCGCAACAGCCGAAACGGGCTGGGTGGTAGATTCCAAGGTAATTAAGCAGGCGTGGTTTGCAGGCTTTTATCCGGAAAACGGCACCTATACCGTCGTAGTTCTGCGTGAAAACGGCGACGGCGGTGCCGCAGACTGTGCGCCCGTCTTCAAAAAGATAGTTGACGCGATGGCTCAGGCAGGGTTGGCGTGAGCATGAGCAAAAGCCACTTGACAAATGCAGGCTGAATGTTATAATAAAACTATAAATGATCGGCTTTGACGGAGCAAAAGCGTTTCTTGGTCGCTTCAGAGAGAACGGGGTGGGTGTGACCGTTCGTGACCGTGGCGTGTGCCGAGGCACTCAATGACGGCAGAAAAAGTAATTGATAACAAAATGATA
>CAZDIN010000039.1:0-8611 GCA_964505515.1 uncultured Eubacteriales bacterium
CTGCGATAAGCGTTCGGTCATGTTCAACGACTATCCGCAGAAGCTTGATATCAGCGTCGACGATGCCTTCATGACCGAATGGGAGAAGCTGCACGCCATCCGCGACGACGTCAAGAAAGAGATCGAAAATGCCCGTAATCAGAAGATCATCGGCGCATCCCTTGATTCAAAGATCACCCTTTATGCGACGGGCGACGCCTATGAGCTGTTAAGCAAGTTCGAGCCGATCCTGACCGCCGTCCTGATCGCTTCAAAGGTCGAGCTTATCGAGGGCGAGGGCGGAAGCTTCAAGGGCGACGAGGGGGTTGGCGTCACCGTCGAAAAGGCAGGCGGCTGCAAATGTGAGCGCTGCTGGTCCTATTCCGAAACTGTCGGACAGAACGCAGAGCATGCTCAGCTGTGCGCACGCTGTGCCGCCATACTTTCCGATAAGTAGGAGATTTGAATGACAACTGTTATTGCGTTGGTCTGTATTGCGGTCCTTGTGGCCGTCGATCAGTTGACCAAACATCTGGTTATCGCTAACTTTGCCGTCGGCGAAAGCATGCCGATATGGGATGGAGTTCTCAACTTCACCTATGTGAGAAACGACGGCGCCGTGTTCGGATTTCTGTCGGGCAAGGGCTATATCTTCAACACAGTGACGGTGCTGATAGTGCTTGTCGGCATCGCGCTTATCGTGATGCGTAAGATCGAGCCGAAGCTGCTGAAGTGGGCGGCTACCCTCGTTGTCGCAGGCGGTATCGGCAACCTGATCGACCGATTCAGGCTGAACTATGTGGTCGATTTTATCGATGTGCGCTGCTTCGGTAAGCTCTGGACGTGGGTGTTCAACTTTGCCGATTGCTGTGTTGTGGTAGGCTGCCTGCTGATCCTCGCATACTATACAGTTGACCTGATACGCGACTATAAAAACAAGGCAACGCCGATCTCCAATGTGACTGATGAGCAGGCCTGCGAGGTCTGTGACGGGGAGGAGCCCAATGCAAAGGCTTGAGCTTGTCTGCGATCTGCCGAATATGCGTGTAGACAGCTTTCTGGCAGAGCGTGGGGATATGACCCGCTCGGCTGCCGCAAGGCTGTGCGATGACGGGGCAGTGACAATAAACGAAAAAGTCTGCAGGAAAAAGGATACTGTTTGTGTGGGGGACAGGGTGTGCGTCACTCTGCCTGATCCCGTCGAGGCTCAGGCACAGCCTCAGGATATTCCGCTCTCGGTCGTTTATGAGGACGGCGATCTGCTTGTGGTCAACAAGCCGAAGGGCATGGTGGTGCATCCTGCACCGGGCAACCCCGACGGCACACTGGTCAACGCCCTGCTTGCTCATTGCGGCGATAGTCTTTCGGGGATAAACGGAGTCATTCGACCCGGTATAGTTCACCGCATCGACAAGGATACAAGCGGACTGCTGATGGTCGCGAAGAACGACGCCGCGCATCAGGTGCTTGCCGAGCAGATCAAGGAGCATTCCTTTGTCCGCGAATATGAGGCGGTCGTTTACGGCAGAATGCGCGCCGATTCGGGAAAGATAGATGCGCCGATAGGCCGACATCCGACCAAACGTAAGCAAATGGCGGTCAACGGTGCCGCCGCGCGCGACGCCGTCACCTACTACCGTGTTATTGCGAGGTACGACGGGTTTACCCATGTGGCGCTAAAGCTTGAAACGGGTCGCACCCATCAGATACGCGTCCACATGGCGCATATCGGACATGCTGTTGCGGGAGACGCTGTTTACGGACCAAAGAAGGTAATAACCTCGCTTAACGGACAATGCCTGCACGCGAAAAAGATCGGATTTATCCATCCTGACGGCAGGGAGCTGTTCTTCGACAGTGAATTGCCCGAATATTTCACCCATTTTTTGAAAACGCTGAGAGAAGTATGAGAAACGATTTTACAGGCTGCCTGCTTGTGTGCGACATCGACGGCACACTTGCGGAAGGCCAAACGATACATCCCGATAACATAAAAGCGCTTGAACGCTTCCGTTCAATGTCGGGTCAGGTGGTTCTGGCAACAGGACGCACACCGCAGTCAGCGGCACCTCTTGTGCGGAGCTTGTCTGCCAACAAGCTGCTGATATGCAACAACGGCTCGGTGCTCTACGATTGCGAGAACAACTCAGTCGCGTGGGAGAGGACCTTGAAACTCGGCAGTATTATTGATGACATAAGGACTGCTTTTTCGGGCATGGGAATCCTGTCCTATTGGCAGGATAGGCTAACCATGTACCAAAGCTCGCCTGCCGTCGAACGACTGATCGTCGACGAAAGGTTGCTGCTGACCGACGAGGACACCCCTACGCCGAATAAGCTTTTGCTCGGTGACGAGCCGGACAGGCTGTTACAGGCGGAGGAGTATCTTCGCGAGCGGCTGAACGCCGATGAGATCGACATCGTACGCGCCTCGCCCCATTTCACCGAGCTTTTACCCAAAAATGCCGACAAAGCGGGCGCAGTTATCCGTGTGACCGAGCTTTTGGGAGTCAGTCGAGATGATCTGTTTGTAGCAGGCAACTATTTTAACGATATTTCAATGATGAAGCTGGCTAAGGTTTCCTGTGCCCCCTGCGATTCGCCCGACGAGGTGAAAAGCCACGCCGACTATGTCGCGCGCTCCTGCAGGGAGGGCGCGGTGGCTGACTTTATCGAGCATCTTATAAACGTTTGTTGAAATTTCCGTGCCCAAGGGTGCGGATGCAAATAAAATAAAACTTAAGGGAGTTATTATGGACGCGAAAACAAAAAAGCAACTGCAAATTACTGCCTGCAAGGCGAGAATGGGTGTCATCGAAGGTACCTTCAACGCAAAATCAGGACATCCCGGCGGATCACTCTCGATTTGTGATGTGCTGTCTTATCTCTATTTATGCGAGATGAATGTTGATCCTGCAGATCCTGATAAGGCTGACCGCGACCGCTTCGTTCTGTCAAAGGGACACTGCGCTCCTGCACTTTACTCGGTGCTGGCGTTGCGCGGATTTTTCGGTTGGGAGGAGATCGCAAAACTGCGTAAGCCCAACGCACTGCTGCAGGGACACCCCTGCATCAACATCCCCGGCGTAGATATGTCCTCCGGCTCGCTCGGTCAGGGCATCTCCAACGCTGTCGGAATGGCTCTTTCCGCTAAGCATTTCGGTGATGATTTCCGCGTCTATACTGTGCTGGGAGACGGCGAGATCGAGGAAGGTCAGGTCTGGGAGGCGGCAATGTTCGCGGGCCAGAAGAAGCTGTCCAACCTCGTAGCCTACGTTGACTTCAACGGGCTGCAGATCGTCGGCACCGTTGATGAGGTCAATTCTCCCTGTCCTATCGATGAGAAGTTTAAGGCATTCGGCTGGAACGTCATCACGATCGACGGCCACGACCTTGACGCCATTGAAAAGGCGTACGCAGATGCACGCGCCTGCACCGATAAGCCGACCGTGATAGTCGCCACCTCTACAAAGGGCAAGGGCGTTTCCTTCATGGAAAATCAGGTTGGCTGGCACGGCTCAGCTCCTAACGCGGAGCAGTACGAGCTTGCTATGACCGAACTTAAAGCACAGCTTGCCTCGCTTGAAGCATAAGACGAAAGGAGCAGAGCATAATGTCAGAGATCAAAAAAATGGCTACCCGTGACGGATACGGTCAGGGTCTTGTAGAGCTTGGAAATACAAGGGACGATATCATCGTTCTCGATGCCGACCTTGCGGCCGCAACCAAAACAGGAGCCTTCAAAAAGGCATTCCCCGAAAATTTCTATAACTGCGGAATCGCAGAGCAGAACATGATGAGCATTGCTGCAGGTATCGCAACCACAGGCAAAACCGTTTTTGCAAGCTCCTTTGCAATGTTTGCGGCAGGACGTGCCTTTGAGCAGGTGCGCAACTCCATCGGTTATCCCCACCTGAATGTAACCGTCGGCGCCACCCACGCCGGCATTTCGGTCGGTGAAGACGGCGCGACCCATCAGTGCTGTGAGGATATCGCCCTGATGCGCACCATCCCCGGCATGACCATCATCAACCCTGCCGACGCCGTTGAAGCGAAGGCCGCGACCCTTGCGGCAGCCGAGATCGACGGACCTGTTTATCTGCGACTCGGACGCCTTGCTGTTCCGGTCATCAACGACGAGAACACATATAAGTTTGAACTCGGCAAGGGCACTACCCTCGTTGAAGGCGACGACGTCACCGTTGTTGCCACAGGACTTATGGTCGAGCGTGCTCTTCAGGCTGCCGAGCAGCTGAAGGCTGAGGGAATCTCGGCCCGCGTCATCAACATCCACACGATTAAGCCTCTCGATGAGGAGATCATTCTTAAAGCCGCAAAGGAAACGGGCGCTGTCGTCGTTGCCGAGGAGCATTCGGTCATCGGCGGACTTGGAAGCGCTGTCAACGATGTTTTGGCAGAAAAACTGCCCACCCCCGTCAAGAAGGTAGGCGTCGAGGACGTTTACGGCATGTCGGGTCCTGCGTTGGAACTGCTTGACATCTTTGGCTTGAATGCAGACAATATTGCTGCAAAGGCTAAAGAAGCTATCTCGATGAAGAAATAGTTTATAATGCGTAGAAAGGGGAGTCTGGCGATATGTCGCACAGGCTCCCTGTTTTTCACAGGAGGTGAGGTCGAATGAAAATGCACCTGCCGCACGCAGTAGGAGCGGTAATGGAGGGGCTTGAGAAGAACGGATTTTGCGGATATCTTGTCGGTGGATGCGTGCGCGATTTTCTCATGGGAATCGAGCCGCACGACTACGACCTGACCACCGATGCACTTCCTGAGCAGATAAAGGCGTGCTTTGGGGACCGCCGCGTTATTGAAACAGGAATAAAGCACGGGACCGTTACCGTTGTTGTCGACGGGGAACACATAGAAGTGACGACCTTCCGCATCGACGGAGATTATGCCGACAACCGCCACCCGACTAACGTCAGCTTCACCCCCAACCTACAGGAAGACCTTGCACGCCGTGATTTCACCGTCAATGCTATGGCATACGGCAAGGAGGGCTTGCAGGACTTTTTCGGTGGACAAAATGATCTGCAGGGAAAGGTCATACGTTGTGTCGGCGACCCAGCCCGAAGATTTGAGGAGGACTCGTTGCGCATCCTGCGCGCCATGAGATTTGCGTCGACACTTGGATTTGAGGTGGAAGAAGATACCGCCCGCGCAATATTCGAAAATGCCCATCTGCTCGAGAACATTTCCTTTGAGCGAAAGCGCGACGAGCTTGGAAAACTGCTCTGCGGAAAGGACGCTGTGAAAATACTCTCACAGTTTCGCAAGGTCATCGAGGGAGTGATCCCCGAGCTGACCTCCCATAAAAACGCGGTCGACCGCCGCATAGAGCAGCTTGAGCGCTTGCCGCAGCTTCCGCAACTGCGCCTCGCGGCTCTGCTGTCCCCCTTGGGAGAGGATAGGGCGTCGGACGTTTTGTCGCGTTTCAAAACCGACAACCTGACTAAGCGCCGCGTCTGCGCCGCGATAGCTGAGCTGAATGCACCCCTTCAAACACGCGCAGATGTGCATAGACTGATATACCGCGTCGGCTTTGACGCCGCGACAGACGTCGCTTGGCTGCAGGATAACGCCACTGCGCGTGAAGCGATCTCACGGGCAATAGAAACTGACGCACCCGTCAGCCTGCGACAGTTGGCTGTAAACGGCGAGGACTTGACAAATATAGGCGTGCCGAAGGGCAGGGCAGTCGGCGAACTGCTCGAAATACTGCTCTTACGGGTAATCGAAGGCGACCTGCCCAACGAGAAGGACACCCTGCTCAATGCAGTAAAAGAAAACCGCTGATATGGATCGCCATATCAGCGGTTTTTATCAGTTTATAGGAATATTGAATAGGGATCGCGCATTGCAATAGGTCACGTCAAGCACCTGCTTTAACGGTACTCCCTTGATCTGCGCAAGCCGCTCGGCAACATGAACTATCATCGCCGAGTGGCACCTGTGGCTGCGAAAGGGGACGGGCGCCATGTAGGGCGCGTCGGTTTCAAGCAGGATGCGATCAAGGGGGATCTGCTCGACGACTTCAACGGTTTTGCGTGCGTTTTTGAAGGTGAGCACACCGCCGATCCCAATGTAAAGCCCCATTTCTACAAGCTGAATTGCCATTTGGGCGCTGCCCGAATAACAGTGCATCACACCGCGCGGACGGTGCTTTTTAAGAATATCGAGGGTGTCGGCGTGCGCCTCTCGGTCGTGCAGTATAACCGGCTTGCCCAGCTCCTTTGCCAAAGCCAACTGCTTTTCAAAAACCGAGCGGTCGCGCTCGTTAGGCTCCGACCAATGATAGTCCAGCCCTATCTCACCTATAGCAACACAGCGTTTATCGTCGGCAAGTCGGCGTATCCATTCCTCGTCGTACCCCTCGTTTGTGCACTCAGGATGAACGCCCACCGCCGCGTAGACGAAGGGGAATTTGTGCGCCAATTCAAGCGCGGCGTTTGACGAAGCCTCATTACAGCCGCAGGTGATGATTCCGCCGACGCCGTATCGGTGCATTTGCTCAAGCAGGGCGTCGCGGTCGCAGTCGAAAGCCGAATCGTCATAATGCGCGTGGGTATCGAATATCCTGCCTCCTTCTAATGAGGGCAGGGAAGGTATATGTTCCATATCAAAGCCTCCTTTGATGGCTTCATTTTACCATATATAATGTAAGTTCGCAAGACGCAGAGTTACCTTTTCGGTTGCCAAGAGGAAGTAACAATGGTATAATTATACTGTAATGAATACCTGACCAAAAGGGGAAATGAGCATAATGAAAAAGGATGCAAAGCGGATCGCCGCACTTTTTGCTGTTTTGGCGGTAGCCTGCGGATCTATGGCGGTCGTCGACGCCGTCATTCAGCCCGGATATGTGATAAAATCATTGATAAAGCTGTCCGCTTTTCTGCTGTTGCCCCTTGCCTATTCATTTTATGACAAAAGACTCAGCCTGAAAGAATTGCTCAGGCCGAGGAAAAACGGAATGCTTATCGCAGTCGGCGTTGGGTTGGCGGTTTATGCGGTTGTTGTCGGTGCATATTTTGTTTTCAGAAATGTCTTTGATTTTTCGTCGATGACAAAATCGATCACCTCGTCTACAGGGGTCAACAAGGACAATTTCCTCTTCGTCGCTATCTATATATCCTTTGCAAATTCATTTCTTGAGGAATTCTTTTTCAGAGGCTTCGCCTTTTTGCATATGAAAAAGGTCATCAGCAAAAAATGGGCGTACATCATCAGCGCGGGTGCATTTGCGCTATATCATATCGCTATGATGATAGGCTGGTTTAACTGGGCGGTCGTGGCACTTTGTATGCTCGGCCTGTTTGTCGGCGGCATTATATTCAACCGCTTCGCCGAGAGGCAGGACAACATTTACCTGTCGTGGCTTATACATATGTTCGCTAACTTTGCAACCAACACCATCGGATTTATCGAGTTTCTCAAGGGGTAGGACGACCGCTGACAAATTTTACATATTTTGTATAACCGATTGCCAAAGTAAACAAGATGTGGTATAATAGCACCACATCTTGTTTTATCAGATCATACGAAACGGGGGCGCGCATATGAAGATAAGCGGATTTCAAAAAATGACACTTTTGGACTTTCCGGGGAAGGTAGCCTGTACTCTGTTTACGGCGGGCTGTAATCTCCGTTGCGGTTTTTGCCACAATGCATCGCTGGTTACCCATATCGACAGCTCGATAGGATATAGCGAGGAAGAGGTACTCGACTACCTGAAAAAGCGGCAAGGGCTGCTCGACGGAGTCTGTATAACGGGGGGCGAGCCTCTCCTCCAGCCTGATATCGACGGCTTCATCCGCAAGGTGAAGGCGCTCGGTTACAGCGTAAAGCTCGACACCAACGGAAGCCTGCCCGAAAAACTCATTTCTCTCGTTGAGGAAGGGCTGGTCGACTACGTCGCGATGGATATAAAAAACTGCAAGGAGCGGTATGCCGAAACGGTCGGCATTGCGGATTTCGACATCGCACCGATAGAGAAAAGTGTCGCCTTTCTTTTGGAAGGAAAGGTCGGCTATGAATTCAGAACGACGGTCGTGAATGAATATCACACAACACAAGATATAGAGGCTATCGGAAGCTGGATAAAGGGTGCAAAAAACTACTTTTTACAGAACTTTGTCAACTCCGGAGACCTTATCTGTGCCGAATTGAGTGCCGTTGACCCCTCAGATTTGTACAAAATGCAACAAATTGTGGAGTCGTTTGTGGTGAATACGGCAATTAGGGGTATTTAACACAATATATTGTGAAATAATGATTGACAAACTACAATATATGCATTATAATTAACCTCAGCGACACTTTAGAGCAGGGTAGAAGACTGCGAAAAATTATGAGAAAAAAGGTGAGAAAGTATGTATAATGTCGTAAAACGTGACGGAAAATTAGTTCCGTTTGACCTCAGCAGGATCAGTACAGCTATCAGTCAGGCCTTCGACGCATGTCAGAAGCAGTACAATCAGGACATCGTTGACTTTTTGGCGCTTAAGGTAACCGCCGATTTTGAGCCTAAGATCGAGGACGGCAAGATCTCGGTTGAGCATATTCAGGACAGCGTAGAGTCTGTGCTTATCAAAGCGGGCTATGACGATGTTGC
>CAZDIN010000040.1:0-8533 GCA_964505515.1 uncultured Eubacteriales bacterium
CGTAGGGGTAATCATCCACCCGTCCGTGCTTATTATCGGTATAGGCGCGTATATCGGTACACTGCACGTCTATCAGTCCTGCGGCCTGTGCCCTGCCCATGATACTTTCGCCAAGCACCGCGCGGCACATGTCGGGAAAGAGGGTCAAAATATCAATCTTCATCATCAAACAACCCCTTGAGCGATCGGATCAAGACCCTTTGAGCATCGATATCCACATCGATGACCACGTCGGGTATCGCAGGAATCAGCACCTCACGCGTTTCCTGCTTTATATGCCACACGTCATTCGCGCCCGTCTTTGACACGTCACATATGGTGCCGTAGCAATGTCCGTCGTCGGCGTCGAGCACGGTGCAGCCTATCAGATCCTGAATAAAATATGCGCCCTTTTCTATCTTTACATCCTTGCGGTCGAGGTATACAGTCCTGCCGCGAAGCCGCTCAGCCGCAGGAATATCGTCGACACCCTTGACCTTCAAAAGCAGCATGGTGCCATGCACACGCGCGCTGACAACGTCAAGGACGGAGTTCCCCTCTTTGTCGAGATAGAGGTGCTTTACCTTGGTCAAAAAGGCGGGCGAATCACACCATGGGTAAAGGCGCATCTCGCCCCTTACTCCATGGGTGCCGACTATCTCTCCTGTTTCCAAATAGCGTTGTATCATCACTCTGTCATCCCTTCGGCTTCGCCGAACGGATCGGCGTATTCCGTTTCTTCACCTATTCCAAGCAGGCGTTCTGCCTCCGACGGCGGAAGGGTGTCCACCTTCTTGAGCCGCTTGCTTATCTGGTAGTTTCTGTTTTGTGCATCCTCGATGGCTCTGCCCGCCTCGTCGATCTTCTTTTTGGCCTTGCCGAGCACATCGGTAAACTTCTCATACTGCTGACGGGTAGCGCTCAGTACCTTCCACACCTCAGATGCCTGTCGGTCAAGCGCGAGGGTGCGGAAGCCCACCTTTACGGTGGACAAAAATGCAGCGATGGTGGTCGGTCCGCATATCATTACGCGGTACTTGTTCTGTATATCCTCGCAAAGCCCCGGTCGGCGCAGCACCTCAGCATAAAGACCCTCGGTCGGCAAAAACAAAATGGCGAAATCGGTGGTCGTCGGCACGTCGATATAAAGCTCCGATATCTTTCGCGCCTGAAGCCTTACTGCGTTTTCGAGCGCCCTGCATGCCTCCTCGACAAGCTCAGGATCACCCTGTGCAGCGGCCTGTTGGATATGCTCGTATGCGTCGAGCGGAAACTTTGAATCTATCGGCAACAGATGGCGCACTTCGTCGCCGTCGCGTGACGGAATGCAGACGGCATACTCGACCATCTCGCGATTTTTACGGATAGACACGTTGCGCACGAATTGATCCGCGGTCAAAAACTGCTCCAATATCTCTCCAAGCTGAACCTCTGCCCATGTGCCCCTCGCCTTTACATTCGTAAGCAGGCGCTGCAGGTCGGACACGCCTGAGGACAGCTCCTTCATTTCACCGAGCGCCTGATAGACCTTCACAAGCTGCTCGGTTACGGTCTGAAAGCTGGTGTCAAGCCGCTTTGTAAGGGTCTCGTCGAGCTTTTCGTCGACTGTGCGGCGCATTTGTTCAAGTCTTTGCTCGTTGCTTTCCTGAAGCTTGGTGAGATTTTCAGTCAGGGTGCGGCGTATGTTTTCGCTCTGCTCGGTCTGCCATTGCAGTACCCTCTCGTTGTTTCGCGATATGTTCTCCATGATCCGCTCGTTGCCGTTGCGCACGGCGTTGGACAACTCATCATGGCGTTCCTTGGCACGCAGCTGCTCAAGGCGCAGATCCCCTGCGTTGCCGTTATGTTCACTCTTGAAACTTCGCACAAGCAGTGTTATCAGAAGTACTGCAATAAGTATCAACAATCCGAGAACAGCATATTCCATATCTTTACCCCCTTGACCGCCGTTTTTCTTTATTATACACCAAAACCTGTCCTCCTGCCAACCCCCTAATTTGAGGCAAGCTTGCTTACGAAATGCGCCTCAGTTATATTCGCCTTACGGCAAGCTGTATTGGTTTCGGCTATCGACAAAAAAATCAAGGGAGACAGCTCCCTTGCGAAGCGCCTCCCTTGATTTACAATTATTAGTCGTCGATCTCGACCATTATTTTGGATCCGTCACGGCTTGCGACCGAACGCATGACCGAACGGATCTCCTTTGCGATGCGACCCTGCTTACCGATGACACGGCCCATATCCTCAGGCGCAACGTGGAGATGATACACCACGGTACCGTCGGCGTGAGGCTCATCGACAGTTACACTTGCCGCATCCGGATCGCGCACCAAGCCGCGCACGATCGTTAAGAGCAATTCTTCCATTTGGTCCTCCTTAAAGGATGCCTTCCTTTTTGAGCAGAGCCTTTACGGTATCGGTCGGCTGAGCGCCGTTTCCGATCCACTTCTTTACCGCTTCAACGTCAACCTTGACCTCAGCCGGATTCTTCAGGGGATTGTAGTAACCTACCTGCTCAATGAAACGGCCGTCGCGCGGATAACGGGAATCCGCAACAACTACACGGTAAAAAGGCGCCTTCTTAGCACCCATTCTGCGAAGTCTGATTTTTACTGCCATTTTACTGCACCTCCTATGTTAGATTTATATTTGATCCTTGGCCATTCTGCCAAAGCAAATATCAGAATTTCATGCCCGGCGGCATCATGCCGTTGAAGCCGTGACGCTTCTTCGAGCTGTTGTTCATCTGCTTGAACATCTTTTTCATCTGCTCATACTGCTTGAGCAGGCGGTTGACATCCTCGACCTTGACACCGCTTCCTGCGGCGATCCTGCGCTTGCGCGACGCATTGAGAATGTCAGGTCTGCGGCGTTCCTTGTCGGTCATCGAGTATATTATAGACTCGACGCGCAGTACCTGTCGGTCGTCTATATCCACATCCCTCAGCTGCTTATCCATACCGGGAATCATCGAAAGCACCTGCTTGAGCGGTCCCATCTTCTTGACCTCCTGAAACTGTGCCAAAAGGTCGTTGAGATCAAAGGTATTCTCCGACAGCTTTTTCGCCATCTGCTCAGCCTGTTTTTCATCAAGCGCCTGCTCCGCCTTTTCAATAAGGCTGAGCACGTCGCCCATTCCGAGAATCCTCGACGCCATGCGCGAGGGGTGGAACTCCTCAAGGTCACCCATCTTTTCGCCGGTACCGACGAATTTGATAGGCTTACCGGTCACCGCGCGGACCGAAAGCGCCGCGCCGCCGCGTGTATCGCCGTCGAGCTTAGTCAACAGCACACTGTCGATCTCCAGCAGCTCGTTGAAGGATTTCGCAACGTTGACCGCGTCCTGACCCGTCATTGAGTCAACTACAAGGATGATCTCGTCGGGCTCGGCGGCCTTCTTGACACGCTCAAGCTCCTTCATCAACTCCTCGTCGATATGCAGACGTCCTGCCGTATCCACGATGACATAGTCGTTGCCGTGATCACGCGCGTGGGCTATCGCCTGCTTTGCGGTGACCTCGGGCTTCTGGGTACCGCGCTCAAAGACAGGCACACCGATCTTTTCACCGATTATCTTCAGCTGGTCGATAGCGGCAGGTCGGTAGATATCACCTGCCACAAGCAAAGGGCGGTAGCCCTTGTTCTTAAGCATGAGGGCAAGCTTACCGCTATGGGTGGTCTTACCCGAGCCCTGAAGTCCGCACATTAAAATGACGGTCGGCAGCTTTGACGCAGTATTCAATCGGACATGCTCGCCGCCCATGAGTGCCGTAAGCTCCTCATTGACCACCTTGACCACCATCTGTCCGGGGGTCAGGCTCTCCATAACACGCTCACCGACACATTTTTCGGTTACGGTCGCGGTAAACTCTTTTGCAATTTTATAGTTAACGTCGGCTTCAAGCAGGGCCAAACGGACCTCTCGCATAGCCTCCTTAACGTCGGCTTCACTAAGACGGCCCTTGGAACGCAGCCGTTTGAAAGCCGCACTTAATTTATCGGATAGTCCCTCAAACGCCATGCGTTATCCCTCCTTCGTCCATTCCTTTATCAAACCGTCACAGCATCGGCAGACCCTATCTGCCAGCAGGCTGTCCTCCTGTGATGCGATATCTCTCAACTCCTGCAGGGCATCGGCAGTCCTCCGTACCCTTTCGGCAAAGCCCAGCCGCTCCTCAAAGGAAATAAGCTGCAGCTCGGTGCGATGAATGACATCGCGCACCGCCTGCCGCGTGACCCCTTCGTTCTCAGCGATCTCCGCCAGGGAGAGATCATCGTCATAATAATATCCCGTTATGTCGCGCTGCTTTTCGGTCAGCAGGTCACCGTAGGTGTCCAGCAGTATCGAGATCTCAAGATTCTTTGCCATAGCAAGTCACCTCCGCATGCGGTAGGGTGTAAAGGCGAAATCCTTTACAGACCTTTGTATTATATCCTCTTTGACGGGGTTTGTCAATACATTTTTATTGACAAACATTATAAAATGTAATATATTTATTTTAGAAAATTTGGTCGTTTTGAGGAGAATTTTGATGGATAAACCAAAAAGAAGGTTCGGTGATCGGTACGACGGATATCGCATCCGCGACATCGACCCTATATACCAGATCGTTCCGGCGGTTATGCGGACCCGCCTCGATTCACAGGTGTTCTTTGACCATCAGCTCGATATTACCGAGCTGGAAAAATTTGTGCGGGATCATCGCAAGACGGACATGCCCGACCTGCGAATGCTGCACATTTTTATGGCAGCCATGGTGCGTATCATGTCGCAGATGCCTAAGCTCAATCGTTTCATCGCCGGGCGCAAGCTTTATGCGCACAACAGCATGCGTATCTCACTTGCCTGCAAGCGCTCGCTGTCATTAGACAGTGAGGAGACCACTATTATGCCCGAGTTTGAGCCTGAGGACACCCTTTATGACGTCGTCGCCAAGGTCGAACGTGCCATTCGTGAAGAGGTCTACGAAAAGCAGATCGAGGGCAACGATACCGATATCGTTGCGCGTACCCTCGGCGTTATTCCCACCTTTATTAAGGCGGGCTTCGTCGACCTGATGCGCAATTTTGATAAGATCGGCCTGATGCCTAAGTTTATCAACCGCGTCAGCCCCTTCCATTCAAGCATGTTCATAACCGACCTCGGCTCCTGTGGTATCGGTCCGATCTTCCATCATCTGTATGAATTCGGCACCTGCTCTGTCTTTGTCGCCATGGGCAAGAAGGAAACCAAGTATGAGGTCGATTCCAAGGGCAACGTTATCACAAAGCGTTACATAGGTATGAAGATAGTTGCCGACGAGCGCATATGCGACGGATTTTATTATGCTACCGCTATGCGTCAGCTTGCGCGACTGATAAAGCGTCCCGAACGCCTGCTCACTCCTCCTGAAGAAGTGGTGCAAGACAACATCCGTCGTCCCACCCGAAGGGAACGTCTGGCGTTGCGCGAAGCCGCTGCCGCCAAAAAAGGCTATGTGTCTGTAACGGAATAAGCTTATAAAAATTAGATAAAATCTGTCACACGCGCTGACAGATTTTGTTTTTTCCCGTAGTTGTTGATCTTAAGAAAGGATGCGGAAAATGAAAGGTTTTGTTCGATTTGTCGCTGTGTTGCTGACTGCGGCGCTCATGTTTGTTTGCTCAGGTTGCAGCTCCAACAGCTCGACAGCCGATAAAAATATCCGCATCACTCTTGATAATATGCCGACCAACCTCGATCCGCAGCTCGCCTCCACCGACGAGGAGCTGCTGATAGTACGCAATAGCTTTGAGGGCCTGTTCCGCATCGACAACGGTAAGGTCATGCCTGCCGCATGCGAGAAATACACCGTATCGGAGGATGGGCTGACCTATACCTTCACTCTCAGGCAAGGGCTTAAATGGTCGGACGGAAGCGAGCTTACGGCTGAGGATTTCAGATTCGGCCTGATACGCGCCCTGCGTCCCGAGACCCTCTGCCCCGACGCCAGCCTGCTCTACTGCATAAAAAACAGCGCCGAAGTCCATTCAGGCACTGCCGACGAAAGCACCCTCGGCATTCGCGCCGAGTCGGACAGGACGCTGGTCATCGAGCTTCATCAGCCTGACAGCGACCTCTTGGAGACCCTGACGCACGCGATGGCTATGCCCTGCGACCGCGATCTCTTTGAAAAGGCGGGCGGACGCTACTGCATGACCTCTGCCCTGACCCTTTGCAACGGCCCCTTCACCCTGTCGAAATGGACCGAGTCAACCATAAAGTTTTCGCGCAACGATGAATATGTCGGTGATTTTACCGCGGTGCCTGCCTCCTTCACGCTGACCTTCGGCGGCTTGGATTCCGAGCGAATTGAAAAGATAAATACCGACTTTACCGACATCGCGCTTATCAGCACACAATCGGTCAAGGCCGCTGAGGACGCCCTGTTGGAAACCGTGTCCTTCTACGACACAGTTTGGGCGCTTGTCATCCGTCCTGACGCAAGCGTTGTTGGCGACCCTGCGGTAAGTGCGGCGCTCAAAAAGGTCATCGGCTCTGACACAATTGAGGGCGTACTGCCCGACAATTTCAAGCTCACCGACCGCATGATCGCAGACGATCTTCTCATAGGCACAGGTACCTACTACAGCTATGTCGGCGACAGCAGTACTACACGTTCCGATCCGTCGGACGCAAGAAACGACCTTATCGCCGCCTTGAAGTCCTATTCGGGAAAACTGCCGACCATCACCATCCGTTACGCCGACACCGACGGGCTAAAGCATACCGCGACCCATATCGCTCAGCAATGGGCAAAGGAGCTCGGCGCAGTGGTAAACATTGAGGGGATGTCCCAAGCCGACCTGCAGACCGCCATGGCAACAGGTGACTATCAGGTGGCACTCTGCCCCATCTCGACCGACAGCGGAAAGGCGGAAAGCGCGCTTTCGAGGTTTGCTACCGACGACAGCCGAAATCTCTTTGGCTTCACAAACGCTGAAGTCGACGCCAAGCTCATTAGCCTGAGCGGTGTAAACGAGCCGCAGGCGCTTGCCGATGCTCTGCAGGAGATCGACCGCATCATTTGCGCTGACAGCCACATCATCCCCTTGGCGCAAAGCGGAAAATGTTATGCCGTAAACGGTTCTGTGGTAGGAGTTCAGTTCGATTGCAATTCAGGCGGCATGGCTCTCTACAACGCAGGAAAATAATGTTATTCTTTTTCTCGGAGGTGTTATAAGATGGGTTTGATCAAACGCTTTCTATTTGCACTCACCTGCGCAGTTGTAACGGGGTCATGCCTTGCAGGCTGCAGCAGCTCGCCCAAGCCGATCTTGGGGGATGTCGGAGAAGTGACCTTGTCGAAAGGTATAAACCTGTCCGCTCTTGAGGATAAAAACAAACCAAGCTCTTATCTTAATAAAGAGGAAACATATACCAACATTGCATCAAAAGGCTTTGACCACATACGCCTGCCTGTCGATTTCCGCAACTACGCAAATGACGAGGGCGAGGTCAAAAAGTCCTTCTACAGACGGCTCGACAAGATCATCAACCTCGCTAACAACGCAGGCTTAGCCGTCATGCTCGACTTCCACGGATGGTACGACCTTAACGTTAGCAAGGGGGATGCCAAACTCTTCCTTGATATTTGGAAGGACGTCGCCGAGCATTATAAGGACTACTCAAACCTGCTTCTGTTTGAGCTTATCAACGAGCCCCACACTACTGAGGGCGGCGACCTGAACATGTCTACCCTTACCGCTCTGCAGACCGCTGCCATCGAAAACATCCGCGAAATATCGCCTGAGCGCACCGTCGTCGTTGCTACTGCCGAGTGGAACGGGCCGTGGACGCTTAAGAATTTCAACCTCACCGAATTTGACAACATCATCGTCGCCGTCCACTCCTATGAGCCGATGGATTTCACCCATCAGGGCTTCGCTTGGATGGAAACAGAGGACGTCAAGTTGGAGCTCACCGACGAAATGATTGAGGAGCTCGACAAGCAGCTAAAGCTTATAGTCGATTTCACAAACCGTACGGGAATGAAGGTCGTCCTCAACGAATTTGGCTTGAACACCGGCGGTCATATCAGTGATGAGGATATGCATCGGTATCTGTCCCACATTACCGCCTTTGCCGAGGAAAATGGCATCGCTTGGACCTATTGGGAATACAATGCCGGCTTCGGCGTGTTTGAGCCGGACCACTTGGGATCGGCAAAGGGCGAGTGGCGCGAAAACGTCCTCGACGCCCTGCTCAACCCCACCGACAGCGAATAGGCTGCCTTGTCACCAATTGCTTACATATAAAACCGCCGCGTCCGATCGGACACGGCGGTTTGTTTTAGTCTAAACTTTTCATCGTGGGGAAGAGCAAAACGTCTCGGATGGCAGGCGAATTGGTCAGGAGCATCACCAATCGGTCGATGCCGTAGCCGATGCCGCCTGTGGGTGGCATGCCGTGGTTAAGGGCATTAAGGAAGTCCTCGTCGGTATGGTTGGCCTCCTCGTCGCCTGCAGCAAGCAGCTTCTCCTGCTCCTCAAAGCGCTGACGCTGATCGATGGGGTCGTTCAGCTCGGAGTAGGC
>CAZDIN010000041.1:0-6947 GCA_964505515.1 uncultured Eubacteriales bacterium
GGCTTCCCCGAGGGGAAGCCTTTGCTTATCAATCGTATTCGGTATCGAAGTTTATCACGCATACACAGTCAGGCTCGGTCTTGCCGACCTCGAAGCGTATAAGCCGCTCAAGCTCCGCCTTCTGCGTCTTACAGTCAAAGGGCACCACTACATCGAAGATGAGATTTGAGGACACCTCGCCATGCACCATTCGGAAATCGTGCATACTCAGGGTAGGGTCTACCGATTCAAGCGCCTGCACAACAGCGGTCCTGTATCGCATTACTCTTTCACCGTTGTCAACGGGGTCCATATGCGCTACCAGCAGAATACCAAGAGCCTCACCGACCTCTTTTTCACATCGGTCTATCTCCTCATGGCATTTAAGCACGTCAACATCGACAGGCACCTCGATATGTATAGACGCAAACCGTCTGCCAGGTCCGTAGTTATGCACGATAAGATCGTGCACACCCGTGAACATGTCATAGGACAGCACCCTGCTTTTGAGCTCGTTTACAAACTCCTTGCTCGGCGCCTCTCCCAAAAGCGGATGAATGGTCTCGACTGCCGACCTGAAGCCGCCGAAAATAATAAATCCTGCCACAAGCAGACCTGCTATTCCGTCTATGTTCCAACCGAAAAAGCGGTAAAGCAGTGTCGTGACCAAGACCGCAGAGGTGGACACGGTATCGTTAAGACTATCCCTCGCGGTCGCAAGAAGAGCGGTCGATGAGAGCATCTGCCCGACCTTTCTGTTGAAAAGGTACATCCAAAGCTTAACGAGAATCGAAACGATAAGTATTGCAACCGTCAGAATAGTTACGTCAATGCTTTTTGGGTCAAATATCTTTCCCACCGAACTCTTTAAGAGTTCAAAGCCGACCAACACTATCAGCAAGGACACAACAAATCCCGACATATACTCGATCCTGCCGTGTCCGAAGGGGTGTTCCTTATCGGCAGGCTTCGAGGACAGCTTGAAACCGAGCATGGTAATCACAGACGAGCCCATATCAGAAAAATTGTTGAACGCATCTGCAACGATGGATATACTTCCCGACATAACTCCGGCAAGCATTTTGATCGCGAACAACACAAAATTGCAGACTATCCCTACTCCACCGCTGAGGTTTCCGTATACCATTCTGCCCTGAGAAGAGTGAACGTCTGCGTCCTTGGCAAATAGTTTTATCAAAAACGAGATCATATCGATCAGATCCTTTTACATCTTAGAGCCCTTAGCACCCTTTGTTCCGAATCCCGAAGCGTTAGCCAAAATATTTGTTTCATAGGTGAACATGAGGTTGTTTTTGGTCCTCGCGCGCTTGAACGCCAACTCGATAAGCCTGTCAAGCAGGTCAACGTACTTGATTCCGCTTGCCTCCCACAGATAGAAGGACAGCGAGCCGGGGATGGTATTTATCTCGTTGACGTAGATCTCCTCCCCCTCAAGCAGATAGTCGATACGGACCACGCCGGATGCATCGATAAGCTTGAACACCTCACAGGATGCCGTCTGGATCTTGGCTTTAAGTTCGTCGGATATGTCGGCAGGCAGCTTGCGTTTTAGTGAGGTCATGCCCTTGGAGCTGCCTGAGGAAAGATATTTCTCCTGATAGGATAATATCTCGTCGTTGGTGAACGGCTCCTCACACTCAGAGGCAGTGCATTCGTCGCTGTCACCGAGCACCGAGCAGTTTATCTCGCGCAGGTTCGTCACCGCGCGCTCGACCAATACCTTCTGCGCGAACGAGGTCGCAAGGTCGACTGCGGCAACAAGCTCGTCGCGATTTTTGGCCTTTGAGATACCGACGCTTGAGCCAAGGCTTGCAGGCTTGACGATAACGGGATAACCGAACTGTGACTCGATCTTTTCTATCCAAGCGGTCATATCCGATGCCCAGTCCTTGCCGTAGAATGCAAGATGCGGCAGGGTGGGAAGACCCACCGCCTGAAGCACACGCTTAAAGAGATCCTTATCCATACCGAGAGCCGATGAAATAATATTGCAGTTGGCATAGGGTACACCCAAAAGCTCGAGCCAACCCTGCACAGTTCCGTCCTCACAGTTTGTGCCGTGAACGACAGGCAAAACGACATCGATCGGAGAGATGAGCTTACCCTTTTTGAACTGCTTTTTCATCTCTATAAGACAGACCTCGTCGCCGATGCGGTTAAGTACAACGTTAGGATATTTCTCTTTAAGGGTCGAAAGAGAAACATGCTTAAAGGTATTAATGTCGATGAAATCCGGACTGTAAAGGGTCTCCCCGTCCTTACCGAGATATATCGGCAGAATATTGTATTTGTCTTTGTTGAGGTTGTTCATGGCCTGAACGCCTGAGATTATTGCAACCTCATGCTCGACCGAACGGCCGCCGAACACCACCGCAAGATTTATCTTATTCATAACAACACGACTCCTTTTACTTGGAATAATTGTCAGGCAGATCGTTTTCAAACAGAACCGCACAGCTGCTGTCGACCATGCTGTTAAGCAGGGTCATCGCGTCCTTGAAGGAGGCCACCACATGTAACCGTCCGGTAGAAGATCCGGCGGCGCTTCTTGCACCGTCCGCCAGCGGAACCGACCGCTTTTCACCCACAAGGATCACCTCGTCACAAACCTCTGCTGCCTTCTTCCCAAGGTCAAAATTGTACTGATATTCCTTATCGCCCAGTTCAACAAGACCGGGGGTAACGATTATCTTGCGGCATCCGTCAAAGGACGCCAGAACATCGACCGCCGCCATGCTGCCCGCAGGGTTAGCGTTGTAGGCATCGTCGATGAGCACAGAGCCGTTCAGGAAAGGTTTAAGCTGTAGGCGGTGCTCAACAGGGTCAAGCTTGCTGACTGCAAAGCGTATGTCGCGCTCGGACACGCCGAGGTCGATCGCAACGGTCACAACACCTGCAAGATTTTGCACATTGTGTGCGCCAAGAAGCTTGGTCTGCAGGGTGATCGACTCGCCGTTTCGGGTGAGCGTAAAGGATGCACCGTAGCGACCCGAGGTCACATCGGAGATGACCGAGTCCGCATTCTTACTTCCGTAGCGGACACAGGTGTATCGGTCAGCCTTAGCGGCGATAGGATCGGAGTCAACGTTGAGGTACACCCTGCCGTTTTTGCCGCGGACAGCGTCGGCAAGCTCAAACTTTGTTCTTGCGACGTTGTCGATGGTCTTAAAGGTTTCCAGATGCTGTGGTCCGACCGAAGTAATAATTGCCATATCGGGATGAACAATATCACATATCTCTTTAATATCACCGATGTTCTTTGCACCCATCTCGACGATAAATATATCATCGGTGGGTTTAAGCTGTTCGCGAATAGTGCGCACGACACCCATCGGTGTATTGAAGCTCGCAGGGGTAAAGGTAACGTTATACTTTTCCTGCAATATACGCGCAAGGGCAAACTTTGTACCCGTTTTGCCGTAGCTGCCTGTAATTCCGATGACCGTCATCGGCTTATGTCGGCGAAGAATACGCTTTGCATCAGAAATGTAATATTGACGCACGGCGGCCTCTATCGGCTCGTTGATGAGTTTGACAGCGCATGCCGTCAAGGGCGTTAAGCAAGCAAATATTATCAAAAGATATATTGCAGGTGCCCAAAAGTACCCACCGACAACACAGCCAAGCAGGATTATTCCTGCTGTGGCAAACTGGCGTTTAACACGCGCGGTCACTACAAGCGGCTTGATGGCCTTTTTCTGCTTTGAGCGTGCGGACAGAATATAAACTATGGCAAAAAGCACGGATGCCGCCGCCAGAGCATAAAGGTCAAGCGACGCCACGCAAAGCAAGACCGCCCAGCAAATTCGCGGGATCAGGCTGCTCAGCGAGCCTTTGAGCCATCTGCCGTAACGGGACAGGTAATAGGAGTTCTGTTGCAGCATATGAAGGTCATCGGACAGAGCAAAACCGCCGCCGACCGCAAGCAAAAGACCCGAAATTATCATAACAACAATGTCCATCAGCCTTCTCCTCCGAAGAAACTGTTAAGGATCGCATTGACCTCATAGGGACTGTCTATAAAGGAAAAGTGACCCGCACCCTTAATAACACAAAGGCCGCTGTCAGAGATAAGCCGCTCCATGACCTTCGCATCGGCAAGAGGTGTTGCGGTATCCTGATCCCCCCAAATAAGCAGGGTCGGGCATTTGATGTTGGGCATATACTCGCATAGGTCCTCGTTGACCACCTTAACAAGCGTCTGGCGCAAAACGGCAGGCGCACTGTTGTAGTCAGCCGAGCCAAAAAATCCCCTTGCGCGCTCAAGCGCACCTGCGGAGAACCTACGAATTATCGGCAAAAGCAAAAACCACTTGACAGTTTTGAAGGTATAGAGCTTAACGGTAGCCAAAAAGCCCCTCTTATGCTTTACCCCTGCGGCATCCATAAGGACGATCTTCTCAGGAGATACCAGCCCCTGACCGACCATTTTGAGAATAACGCGGCCGCCGAACGAATGACCGACAAGCACAGGCTTCTCTAAGCCAAGCGCCTTGATAAACTTGACCGTCAGATCGACATAGTCGGAGACCTCCCACGGCTCGCTCAGCATATCGCTGTCCCCAAATCCGAGGAAGTCGGGCGCGATCATACGAAAACGGTCACTGAAGGTTTTTATAATAAAACGGTATGCGGCACAGGAAGACCCCCATCCGTGCAAAAGCAGGATAGGTCTACCTTTTCCCTCGTCGGTATAATGGAGCTTACGTCCGTCGATCTCAATCGTCAATTTCGCACCCTCCGAACACAAGATGATCGGTCTTTATAACCATACAGAAATATTATAACAGACACAAACAAAAAAATAAAGTCTAATTACAAATATAAACCCGTCTTTTGCATAAACTTTTTCATATCATCATGCAACGGGGAGTAAATTTCCACCTGTTTATCGGTTATGGGGTGGATAAACCGTACATATGAACAATGCAACGCGTGACGCGGCATATCGTCCGACTCCCTGCCGTAGAGGAAATCTCCCACCAACGCATGACCGCTGTTGGCAAAATGAACGCGGATCTGATGTGTTCTGCCGGTTTCAAGCCACACCTTTGCTACCGACAGCCCGTTTGCAGCCGATAGCCGCTCGAAGTGGGTCACTGCCTTGTCGCCGTCATCCCGCACCTCGCGTTTGAGCTTGCTCAGGTCGCTCAAGCCAATCGCACCGTCGAAGGTTCCCTCTCCGCGCAGCTCACCCTCGCATATGCAGATATATTCCTTCTCGATCCTTCCGTTCAGCAGATGAGCGGCGAGCTTATTTTTCGCAACGATAACGACTCCGCTTGTACCCTTATCCAATCGATAAACAGGTCTGAAAACGCCTGCACCCTCTTTAATATGATCATAAAAGCTGTTTGCAAGGGTGCCGCTTTGTATCTTTTTTGTTGGATGCACCACCATGTCGGCAGGCTTGTCGTAGGCAATGATATCCTCGTCCTCAAACAAAACCGCGACCTCTATAGGCTCGGGCTGAGCAGAGATGTCGGTGTCTGTCATGCAGATATCAAGCCTGTCACCTGCGGCAACCTCACGGGTCACAAACGCACGCTCTCCGTTCAAAACTATTCCGTCGTCCTCTTTTTTCAGCATTGTCAAAACCGACGACGAATAGCCCTTGCGTTTCAAAAAAGCCTTTATCATCATGCCGTCATTCTCTTTGCCGATGAGATAAGAAAGTGTGCGCTTCAACCCCTCACCTACTTCTTTATAAAAAATACAGGCAGATTATACCACACCGCCACACCGATTGCAACTTCATCCTCTTACATTTGCATGTAATATTGGTATAATTATGTGCTGTTATCGATATTAATTTCACTTGACAATACACAAGATATATCTTAAAATTAAATGATGTAAATCGGTCGAATTATACGATGATAGCACCGCGCTGTCACCGGTTTGCAGTAAGCAATTAAGAAAGGTGTATGAATGATGGCTTTTGATCTTCCCGCAATACACATTCCCCATAGAAAAAACACAAAAAAGAATCCTACCGTTCGCATCGACGCCCCGAAAACTGTAACCATTCCGATGTCGATGCATATCGGTAAGCCTGCAATCCCCACTGTAAAGGCAGGAGATGCAGTCAAGGTCGGCACCAAACTCGGTGAGGCTGACGGAGAGATATCCGCTCATGTTTATTCCAGCGTTTCCGGTAAGGTCGTTAAGCTTACCGAGCATTTGCTGTATAACGGCTCTACAACTACCGCTGTGGTTATCGAATCCGACGGCACCATGGCTTTAGACGAGGGCTTGGCGCCTCCCGTCGTAAACGATAAAAATGATTTGATCGCCGCAATCAAGCAGAGCGGCATAGTAGGGCTTGGCGGCGCAGGCTTCCCTACCCATGTTAAGCTGGACGTTGATGCTGACAGCATTGATCATCTTATCATCAACGGTGCTGAATGCGAGCCTTATGTAACAAGCGACACTGTTACCATGCTGACCCGTTCGGATGACATGTCATGCGCTTTGCAGACACTGAGCCGTTGTCTTAACATTAACAAGGTGATAATCGGCGTTGAAAAAAACAACCAAGATGCCATCACCGCTATGAAAAAATTGGCGGCCGGCATAACGGAATGTACGGTTGAGGTAAAGGTTCTGCCTTCTACATATCCGCAGGGCGGTGAAAAGGTACTGGTCTACCACACTACAGGCCGCAGGATCTCTGCAAACAAGCTGCCTATCAGTGTTGGATGCGTTGTACTCAACTGCACCACCTTGGCCTCCATCGGCGCCTATCTTAAAACGGGTATACCTCTGGTTGAAAAATGCGTGACCGTAGAGGGCGGCGCGGTAAAGCATCCGCAGAATGTTATCGCACCCATCGGCACCTCCTTCAACGATTTGTTTGAGTGTTGCGGCGGACTCTCCGATGAGCCTGCGAAGCTTATCTACGGCGGTCCCATGATGGGTGTCACCGTGCCGAGCGCCGACGCGCC
>CAZDIN010000041.1:6957-8343 GCA_964505515.1 uncultured Eubacteriales bacterium
AAAGAAGCTAAGCTCCCGAAAACCACCGCTTGCATTCGTTGCGGCGCCTGTGTCAACTCCTGCCCCTTCGGGCTGGCTCCCGTCGCTATTTCCAAGGCTTATGAAAACAAGGATGTGGATATGCTTACAGATCTGTCGGTCGAGACCTGTATGGAATGCGGCTGCTGCGGCTTTATGTGCCCTGCCAACCGCCCCTTAGTACAGAAAAACAAGCTGGCAAAGCTGCTCCTGAAAGAAGAAAGGAAAAAGGAGGAAATCAACGCATGAGTTCTTTAACAAAATTAACCGTTTCTCCGCATATTCACAGCGGCCGCTCCACAAGCGGCATCATGCGTGATGTTCTGATCTCTCTGTTACCTGTTACCGTAGCAGGTACGGTCATCTTCGGTCTGCGCGCCTTGTTGGTGGTTGCGGTCTGTACGGCATGCTGTGTAGGCTTCGAAGCCCTCTTTAACCTTATCACCAAAAGGACTCAAACTGTAGGCGACCTTTCCGCCGCCGTTACAGGCTTGCTGTTGGCCCTCAATCTACCGGCAAACATCCCGTTGTGGCAATGTGCGGTAGGCTCTTTATTCGCTATCATCGTTGTCAAGTGTCTCTTTGGCGGTATAGGTCAGAATCTTGTAAATCCCGCCATCACTGCCCGCGTGTTTATGCTGGTAGCCTTCGGTTCAATGGCCGTTTCTGCCTTCCCTGTTTCAGCCTACCCTGTAGATTCAGTATCGAGTGCCACTCCCCTTGCCGCTGAAAAGATGCCGTCACTGCTTACCCTGTTGCTCGGCAACTACGGAGGTGCCATCGGCGAGACCTGCACCTTAGCACTGCTGCTCGGCGGTGTCTATCTGTTGATACGCCGTGTTATTACATGTCACATTCCCGTTGCTTTCATCGGTACCGTGTTCGTTTTCTCATTACTTATGGAGGGCTTTGACCCTGTTGCCGCGCTTTCACTCGTTATGTCGGGCGGCGTGTGCCTCGGTGCCATCTTCATGGCGACCGACTACGTCACCTCCCCCTCTACTGCATGGGGAAAGGTCATCTTCGGTCTGGGCGCCGGTCTGCTGACCTGCCTGATCCGTTATTTCGGAAACTATCCCGAAGGTGTATCCTTCGCGATCCTGTTCATGAATATTCTGACCCCATACATCACTCTTTGCACAAAACGCAAGGTGTTCGGAACGGGAGGAAGCCGATAATGAGCAAAAATATTAAAAATATTTCTGTTTTGGTCTGCATCTGCGCGGTCATCACCTTGCTGTTGGCGGTCACCAACTCCGTTACTGCTCCGATCATCGAGAAAAATCAAAACGCCTCTGCCAACGCCGCGCTCCTTGAGGTCATGCCTGACGGCACGGGCTTCGAAACGATGGACATCAGCAGCTATAC
>CAZDIN010000042.1:0-3480 GCA_964505515.1 uncultured Eubacteriales bacterium
TCCCCTTGAATAAAGTGAGGTTTAGCTTCGATATGAGCTATTATCCGCACACTTAATCTTCCAGCCCATAAAGATAGCCCTTGCTCTTGTTCTTGAGAAGTTCGGGATTGTATAGATTGACATCAAGTAGATTATCCATCTCAACATTCAAATTTGAAAGCCGCGCTTTTTCACAGAAAAATTCAGCAAACATATGAAACAAATCCAAGCACCAAACTGAACAATCCGAATAGGGCTTTTGACTCAAAAGGTCATTAAATCTTTCTGATTCTTCTTTGCATTTCATTTTCTCAAAACTAACTACCCCATGAGTAGACTTAAGGCGAAAAGAACTGGAAGTTGTAAACTTATATGCCCATACAAAGTCAAGTCGATCATCACCGTGCCAAAATTTATTAACCATTGGCAAAAAACCGCACTTTTTAAGGTCTTCTAACGAGGGCTTTTCCTCTCCGCAATAATCATAAATTACATAAGTACTATTCTCGTCGTATAAATCAGGTATATATTCCGAGTGTAATTTTCTTTCCGAACCAACACATAGTATTGCTAAATACTTACCGCGCACAGATATTGGGTTAGGTGAAATCTCCGAACTACCTCTTATATAATGCGACTGATATCCAATCGGGGTTGTAAATCTATCAAAATTCCATGTGTTGTCTATTCCATCGAAAATTTTGAAAACAATGACATCTCCGGGTTTGTGCTTTGGCTTTTCCAATCTTCCTTTTGGCAATTTAGGCTCAGGCATAGGAGTATCCAACCTATTCTTAAGTTGTTCCATTACACCCAACCGCTTTCTGACATCTGCCAAAGACGCAGACTCTTTCCAATCCTCAATGCCAGTGTGCGCAGATAGCAGTTCGATCGCCTTTAATCTGATTTCATCTGACAAAATGCCGTGCTTCCATTGCCAGTCGGCAAGAGCATACCAAAACGAAGCATAGTCATCGTCTATTAGTCGAGAGTTTATTGTTTCTTCAAATTCAAGAAATACTATTCTATTCCCCTCTTCGACAGAAACAAACGGAAAAACCTCCTGACATAGTTCCCTGACATCTTCGGCTGTATCGTTCGAATATATACCCGTTCCCCACGTTCCCATAGCTAACCTCCGCAAAAGTTATTGCTTGTATTATCATTAATGTAGTGCATATCAATCCTCCTATTAATTAAAAAGCCTCAAAAATAGCATCTAACAAGAATTCCGAAACATCTATAGCAATAGTAAAGGTTAAACTTTTCTTTTTGTATTGTTCCCTAACTTGCTTTTTATTCATCTTTATCTCGTTCTTAATATTATTTTATACTCACTTCATTAAAAATCTATTCCCCACACTATAACGATACTCAAAATCATTATAATTATATATAAACAGGGGCATAGAATTCTCCACAGTTCTGTTTTGCCCATTTTATGCTGTTTGATAGATATTGCTAACCACACAAATGAAAGTATAAGGGGCAGAAAAAATAATGTTCTAACAACAAATTCCATAACTATTCCTCACCTATTCCATGTAATTTTTGGTAATTTGTAAAAATATACATATGTTTGTCAAAAAGTCCGTGGCTTTACTTGTTCCATTTGTTCTTGAGTAAACTCAAACTGATTGTACGGTCCCTCGTAGGAAAAACCTGTAAGGTTGAGCAGTGTCATCAATGACTTAAAGTTTTGTTCAGGTGTTTCTAAGGTATATTTATTATCTCTGCATTTGTTGCCATAGGTGAGCAGCATATACTGTTCAAACATCGCAGCCTTAGCGGGCAGGGGTGTGAATGAGTTGAAGAATTGAGAGCACATCCCCAACTGGACATTTTTCTTGTTTGTTCTCAAGCCGCGAAGTGAATTCGGCAAGGTGTAAACAGGTCCGTTGTTCTTATAATTTGTGCAACAACTTATCCAAACTATAATAAATGCACCGATTAATGAAAAGCTTGGATAACAGAACCCCTCATAATCATCATACATGAGATATCTGGCACATGCAAAAACTTTTTTATAGTTCATTTTGTTCCAGTCATCTATTGAAAGCACCTCAAAAACATCTTCAACGACAACTCTGAAAATATCTGTAAAAAACACACGTTTTTCAAACGGCTCAACCGCATCTCTTACTATAACGCTCGGAGATGTTGAGTTAGCATTTTTGATGCGTTCAAATAAGTTTTTCTCGCTGTCCGACAATTTTTCTAAGTTGATCTCTTTTATCATTATGCCCTCCAATAAGATGTTGCTTCGGTAAAAAATGTGTTGGTTTTTATACTTTTTCCCATTATATGATAATGCCATTGCAGATCAATTTTGATAATAAATTATGACTAAATCTACTCAATATCTACACTTTCAACAATCCACTTGAAATTCGAAAACTTAAGATTAACCGTTCGCGTTCCTTGATATTGTCCAATCTCTTCATATCCTTCCCATACCCTTGCTATTGCACAAATATCAAAAGAAAAAGAAATTTTATTCCATGAAATAGAGTTAATCTTTGTTTTGGTTCTAATTTCTATGTAGATATCTTCTTTAGCGACAAAATCATCATCCATAATTTGCAATTTACTCAAATCAGAAAGTGAAATCCAATCGCTTTCTTCGCTCTTGGTAAGTCCATGTTTATTAACAACCACGACGCACTGGTTACTCTTCACATATGCAAAAGAATAAAACGCACTCACAGCCAACACAAGCACAACTAAACATATTAAAGCGACCAACGGTATCCGTTTTTTCACTAATTAACAACTACCTTTCTTAATTCTAATTTGTTTAAGACTCGCAACAAGTTTCAACGGGTTTATCCTCTTCGAACCAAAAACTATTTTAAAATATTCTTTCAACGGAATATAATAACCTTCATCAAAAGGCGCTGACTGTTGGCAGATACTTATGTTTGTCATCAACACGCTGACCTTTCCTGAATGTTACATCAGGTTTCAGACCCGTTATTTTATCTATAAAATCAAGTCCATACCGTCAGCGGTTATTCTTAAGTTGAGAAATGCCCCTTCTTTCAATGATGTACCTCCTACTCGGTTTCATTCTGCTTGTAGAATATATAGACATTATTGTTGTCGTGTGTAGTTACAACAAACTTTTCATCCTTATATCTAAAACTACCAGTAATTAATAAAACTTCTTTTTCTTCCATCTTCCGATAAATACCAATCCCAGCACCGTAATCAAAATGACATCCTAAAGTTTCATAAGAGCCTTCATCATTATAAAGTTTTACGCATTCGTTCGGGGCGTCCATATATACATTGAAGTCAATACTAAGGCCCAACTCATCACAATACCATACCCCCTCTTCGGGTTTTTTAGCAGGTATGCTACACGATACAAGTGACATAAACAGTACACAAACAATCAAAGAACACAAAAATCTCTTAAAAAACATATGTCTACCCTCCGATTGAATAGTGATCCAATTTGTTCCATTCACATTATAACCCATATTATAAGGAGAGTTC
>CAZDIN010000042.1:3490-8157 GCA_964505515.1 uncultured Eubacteriales bacterium
CAGATCGATTACAGTTTGGTTACAAAAAATGGATTTGGGCGCAAAAAACGGAGTTGACAGGTCAACTCCGTTTTTTCAGCCTTTCTTCAGGCGAGATTTAATTTGCTCATACCACTCGACTATCTTAAACCGCATTATATATTTGCCTGAGTTGGTCACAAGCTCTGCTTCGTCCTCGTCCAGCACCTCGCTCACCTCATCGGTCTGCGATGCCGCCGGAATACACAAATTCGGGTAACACACGCACCACCAATTTTTGCCCTCTGCCTCTCCTATCCTGACCTGCAGGGCGGTATACTCCCCTGCCGGCAGGGTCACGTCGTCATACACACGCGTATCAAAGTCGGTCTGCGCTATCTCGACGCTGACAGGGTATTCACAGCCCAGCTCCCTCAGCTGCGCCTGTGCAGACGCGCAAAGGGCAGGCAGATTGCTCTCTGCCTGCTTGAGCGCGGCATCGTAGCTGTCGACCCTCTCAAACAGGTCGCCGCATTCAGCTAATATCCTGTCACGCACGGCAAGCTTGACCGCTTGGTCGAACTCGGAGTCGGAGTTTGCAAGCACATGCAGGCGCAGTACATTCGTGCGTATGGAATCACAGCGCGCCTCAAAGCCCGTCATGGTCATAAGTATGGAAAACACCAGCGCAAGAGCCATTGAAATATGGATTTTTTTCATGATAAAAACCGTCCTTTCCTGAACGGAGTATTGGACGGTTTTTTAGATCTTATTCAAAAATTATGCCTCTATCGGTCGGGCAGCAGATATGACACTCGGTCAGGGTTTCGAGCCGTTGCAGGCAGGCTTCTGCCCTTTCGCGCTCGGTGAAGGTGCCGAAGAGGGTCGGGCCTGAGCCGCTCAGGGCAACGCTGATCGCACCCGAAGCTATCATCTCGCGTCGGATAAGCAAGGGCAATTCGCCCCTCCACAGCGGATCAAAGGCGTTGTAAAAGCCCTTCGCCGCAAGGGTAAGGTCACCCTTTTCCAATGCTTCAAGCACGCCGTTTGTATGAGGGTGGGGTCGGTTGCCGATAGCGTCAAGCCGCGCGAACATTTTGCCCGTCGAGTCCTTCTCGCCCGCTTGAGCGAGGACGAAATAACACTTTGGCAGGGGTGAAACGGGTTCGATCTTCTCCCCTACGCCTCTGACGTAGGCGGTGCCGCCAACCAGAGCAAACGGAACATCCGCGCCGAGCGACAGCGCGATCTCAGCAAGCGAGCCGGCATCCACTCCGCCGATCATTTTATCAAGTGCTGCGAGCACCGCCGCGGCGTCTGCACTGCCGCCTGCAAGCCCTCCGCAGACAAGAATGTTTTTTTCGATCGTGATATCGGCACCCTTAGACGACCCAGCCGCTTTCAAATAGCGTTGGGCGGCGGAATATGCGAGGTTATCTTCTCCCGAGAGGTCGCCGCAGGTAACGGTTATCCTTCCCGTATCGTTAAGCGAAACCTCAACGGTATCGCACAGGTCGACCGACTGCATTATCATGGTCATATCGTGATATCCATCCTCGCGCCTATCCCCTACGTCAAGGGTAAGGTTGAGCTTGGCACATGCGCGCACCTTCACGCAGTTCATCAGCGCAGCTCCTTCATAAAGGCGTCGATGCGCTCGATAGCCTCCTTGATATGCGCGACCGAGTAGCAATAGGACGCGCGCACGAAGCCCTCTCCGCTGGCGCCAAAGGCGGTGCCGGGTATGATCGCGACCCGCTGAGAATAGAGCAGCTTTTCGCAGAAATCACCGGAGGTCATTCCGCTGCTTTTTATGCAAGGGAAGGCGTAAAAGGCGCCCCTCGGCTCAAAGCAATCAAGCCCGATCTTGCGAAATCCGTCGACCATGATGCGACGGCGCGCATCATACTGCGCCACCATTTTTGAAATGTCGGCTGCACCGTTTTGCAGAGCCTCGATGGCGGCATACTGCGCTGTTGTGGGCGCGCTCATGATTGCAAACTGATGTATCTTGGTCATCTGCGACATGACCGCGGCAGGTCCGCAGGCATATCCCAAGCGCCAGCCTGTCATCGAATAGGTCTTGGAAAAGCCGTTGATAACGACTGTCCTCTCCGCCATGCCTTCAACAGCGGCGACTGACACATGCTCGATTCCGTAGGTCAGCTCGGCATATATCTCGTCAGAAAGGACAAATATATCCTTTTCACGAATGACCTCTGCTATCTGCTCAAGGTCCTTGCGCTCCATTACCGCACCCGTCGGGTTACAGGGATAGGGCAATATCAACAGCTTGGTGCGGTCGGTGATAGCGTTGCGCAGCTCATCTGCGGTAAGGCGAAACTCGTTTTCCGCCTTGGTCTCGATCATGACGGGCACGCCGCCCGCCATGCGTGTTATCGGTTCATAGCAGACAAAGCTCGGCTGCGGAATTATGACCTCGTCAGAGGGGCGTACAAGCGCCCTTACCGCAAGGTCGATAGCTTCGCTTCCGCCCACAGTCACCAAGACCTCGGTCAACGGGTCATAGGTCAGGCTGAATTTATCCTTCATATAACGGGCGATCTCACAGCGCAGCTCCTTAAGTCCCCTGTTGGCAGTGTACCGCGTTTTGCGATCCTCAATAGACTTAATTCCTGCCTGACGGATATGCCACGGCGTAGCAAAATCCGGCTCGCCCACGCCGAGAGAGATAACGTCGTCCATACTCTCGGCAATGTCGAAAAACCTTCGGATCCCCGAGGGCTGCAGGGCAACGACCTCCGGATTCAGAAAGCGGGAATAATCGATCACAGCGAAATTCTCCCCCTGTCGTCCGTGCTGTCACACATCGGCACGCCCATTTCCTTATATCTGCGCAGGACAAAGTGGGTCGCGGTAGAGGTGACCTCGTCCATAGTAGCAAGATGCTTTGCAACGAACATAGCAACCTTCTGGAAGCTCTGGCCGGTGACGGTGACGCACAGGTCATATCCGCCCGACATGAGATAGACCGATTCCACATGCTCAAAATGCGAGATGCGCTCGGCGATCTCTTCAAAGCCTGCATTCGCCTGCGGAACGATCTTCAGTTCGATTATAGCGGTGACGTGGACGTCGTCCACGCTCGCCCAATCTATAAGGGTCTTGTAGCCGCGGATAATGCCGCTCTTCTCCAAGGCGGCGATCTGAGAGCGCACCTGCTCGACAGGCTCGCCCAGCATGGTGGCAAGCTCCTCGGCGGTATAACGCGCGTCCTCGTTCAAAAGGGAAAGTAACTTTTCGTTCATAATAAGACAGGCTCCTTTCTTACACTATAGTACATACGCAGAGCAAACAACCGATAAAAAACAAAATTGGGTTGATCGCCCTCATAACAGACACCCATTTAACACGAATTCCGTTTTCTGCCAAAAGCATAGAACATCTTGTAAAATGCAGGTAAATGACCATGAAAACTATCAGCGCAGGCGCGGCTCCGACACCGTAACTCAAGGATGTCACCGCCTGCATTACAACCAGCAGATAGGTCAATGCGATCATCAGTATCTGGACGGCTGCCATGAATACCAGCGCTCTGTGCTGCGACTTGTTCAGCATGTTCTCGCGCACTCTCTCCCCGTCGCTTTCACGCATTACAGGTTCTTGATCCATCGTCATCCCCGTCCGTTATTGATATTGCCGTAAATATTCAGGCTATTATTTAACGCATTATAGCACAATTCTATAAAAATTACAATATTTAATAGAAAAGTGTTTTCTTTTGGCTCGGAATGTGTTAAAATCCTAACGTGATATTATTTTGCGGAGGCGAAGTTTATGAAGGCTGTTATCACTGTGATCGGTAAAGACTCGGTAGGAATTCTGGCGAAGATCGCCGATCTTTGCGCCGATAAAAACGTCAACATCGACGATGTGACCCAGACCGTCATGCAGGACTATTTTTGCATGATAATGATGTGTGATATTGATAAAATGAAGGTCGACTTTGCGCAGTTCGTCGACGAGGCTAACAAGATCGGCGCGGCTAATGCGCTCGACGTTCATGTCATGCACGAGGATGTTTTCAACTCGATGCACCGCATTTGAGGTGTGAAATGATAAACACAAACGATATTCTTGAAACGATAGGCATGATACAAAATGAGCATCTGGATATTCGCACCGTTACGATGGGAATATCTCTGCTCGACTGTATCGACAGCGACATCGACCGCGCCTGTCAAAAGGTTTATGACAAGATAGTTACGTACGCAAGCCGCCTTGTGCCCGTTTGCAACGAGATCGAGACTCAATACGGCATCCCGATCATCAACAAGCGCATCTCGGTCACCCCTATCGCGCTGCTTGCGTCGGCCTGCCGCGACAGCAGCCCCGTTAAATTTGCTTTGACGCTTGAAAAGGCGGCGCAGACTGTCGGCGTCAACTTCATCGGCGGCTACAGTGCGCTTGTGCAAAAGGGATTCGCTCACGGTGACCGCGAGCTTATCGACAGCATTCCTGAGGCGCTGAGCGTCACCGATCACGTTTGTGCGTCGGTCAACATCGGCTCGACCAAGGCGGGCATCAACATGGATGCGGTCGCGCTTATGGGCAGGGTCGTGCGCGAATGTGCCGAAAGGACCGCCGACCGCGACTGTATCGGCGCGGCAAAGCTCGTTGTCTTCTGCAACGCGCCCGAGGATAATCCATTTATGGCAGGTGACTTCCACGGCGTCGGCGAGGAAGAA
>CAZDIN010000043.1:0-8035 GCA_964505515.1 uncultured Eubacteriales bacterium
ACCGTAACGATAAGGCGCACCTTGGGCGCTGATATATCCGCATCCTGCGGTCAATTACGTCAAGGATATAAATAATGACATTTTTGTAACTTTATCTTTTGGATAAAGTGTGCTATCATATAACAATAATAGGAAAAGAAGGTGAAAATTCGTGCGTATCGTAAGTAAAACAGATATCGGAATGGCGCGCCGCAGCAATCAGGACGCCTACGCAACAGGGGAATTTCCCGGATCGGTTGCCTGGGCCGTCGTCTGCGACGGAATGGGCGGAGCCAACGGCGGAAATATTGCAAGTGCGACCGCGGTCAAGATCATATCCGAGCATATTTCCTCATCATACCGAGAGGGAATGAGTTCCAATTCCGTGCGTACGATGCTTGAGTCGGCAATCACCGCCGCAAACCTTATGGTCTACGACATGTCACAGCAGTCGGACGACCTTGCAGGTATGGGAACGACCGTCGTTGCCTGTGTTGTCATCAACGGCGTTGCGCACATTTCCCATGTCGGTGACTCGCGTGCCTATCGCGTCAGCACCGAAAGCATTGAGCAGCTGACCCGTGACCATTCCTATGTTCAGCGTCTTATCGAGGACGGACGACTCACCGAAGAGGAAGCTAAGACCTATCCTCACCGCAACGTTATTACACGCGCGCTCGGTGTTGAGGAGCATATCCTTGTTGACTACAACGAGGTGACGTTGGAGGAAAACGATGCGCTCATGATCTGTACCGACGGCTTGAGCGGAATGGTCGAATGTGACGGCATGCTCGATGTTTTCCGCAACTACAGCTTTTATGAATACCCCGACCGCCTTGTACGGCTCGCAAACGAACAGGGCGGCTCGGACAATATAACTGTTGTAATCTTATCTTTGTAGAAAGGAGAATTCAATAATGGATAAATTTATCGGCAAGCGACTGGACGCCAGATACGAGATCCGTGAGATAATCGGTGTTGGCGGCATGGCGGTAGTGTATAAGGCTTATGACTGTATTGATGACCGCGTTGTTGCTATCAAGATACTTAAAGAAGAGTTTGTCCGTAACAGTGAATTCTTAAATCGGTTCAAAAACGAGTCAAAGGCGATCGCAGTGCTTTCGCATCCCAATATCGTAAAGGTAACGGATGTAAGCTTCGGCGATAATTTCCAGTACATTGTAATGGAGTATATCGACGGCATCACCTTGAAGGAATACATCGAGCGCACAGGGGCACTGCCTTGGAAAAACGCTTTGTATTTCACCGTTCAGGTGCTTCATGCGCTGCAGCACGCACACGATAAGGGCATCGTTCACCGTGACGTCAAGCCGCAGAATATCATGCTGCTGCGCGATGGCACCATTAAGGTGACCGACTTTGGTATTGCGCGCTTTGCACGCAGCGAGCAGAGGACCCTCACCGATAAAGCCATCGGCTCGGTGCACTATATCAGCCCTGAGCAAGCGCGCGGCGACGTCATCGACGAGAAGGCGGACCTCTATTCAGTTGGCGTAATGCTGTATGAAATGTTGACAGGTACCCTGCCTTTTGACGGGGAGAGTGCGGTTTCCGTTGCCCTGATGCATATGCAGAACGATGCACGTCCTCCGCGTGAGATCAATCCGTCTATCCCGATAGGACTTGAGCAGATCGTCATGCGCGCTATGCAGAAAAATCCCAGCCGCCGCTATCACTCTGACGCAGAAATGCTGCGAGACCTTGAGGAGATCAAGCGCGACCCTGCGGCTAAGTTTTTCTATGACGAGACCTACGCGGTCGACAGCAGTCCGACTAAATATATCGGCGTGATCGGAAAACCGAGCCACCTTTCAGATGAGGATGCTGCCGATAAGATCGACGGACTTTACGGCAAATCGGAAAAGAAGAAGGCCGAGTACGAGGTGATCGGAAAGAGCAAGGAGAAGCCTGAGGAGCGCCGATCCGTCCTTATCCCGACCCTTGCCGCCATAGCGGTCGTTACGGTGATCGTGCTTGTGGCGTTCGGAGGATGGTTCCTTACTCAGTATTTCGACACAGGAACAACAGGCTCTGTAAAATGCCCCAATCTTATCGGACAGAACTATCTCGAAGCGCAGGAGAAGAACCAGTCGATCGACATTGTCGTTGAAAAATGGGAATATTCTAAGGAATACTCCTACGGACAGATCATCGATCAGCGTCCTGCCGCAGACAAGGTGCTTAAAGAGGGTTCAAAGGTCACCGTTACCGTTAGCAGCGGTAAGGAGGCGGTGCTTATGCCCGACCTTCAGGGCTACACCTTGGAGGGCGCAAAGGCAAAGCTTGCTGAAAAGCAGTATGCCGATGTTTACTCTGAGGAGAATATAGTGGTAACGGAGGAGTATCACAATTCTATCGCGGTCGGTGAGATCATACGCACCGACCCGACGGGCAACGCCGAGCTTAACAAGGATACCAAGATAACCTTCGTTATCAGTAAGGGGCCTGAGCCGAACATGGTCAGCATGCCGAGCGTTGTCGGCAAATCTCAGGAAGCCGCGACTAAGAAGCTTGAGGGCGCAGGCTTGCGCGTTAAGGTCGTCGAGGCAGACAGCACCATACGCAAGGGCATAGTCCTTTCGGCGCGTGCCGACGGCGAGATCATAAACGAGAACGACAAGATCGCCTATGGCTCTACCGTCGAGATCACCGTCAGCACGGGTAATGCTCCTGTTGAAGAAAAGACCTATTCGGTCACCATCAACGTCACCCGCCCCGACGATTACCCGAATGATACCTATACCGTCAAGGCGGTATACGGCTCACAGACCAAGACCAAGAGCGAGCTTAAGGATATCTACGAATTCACCTTTGAAGTCACCGCCACCTCTGGTACTATCAATGTATATATCGACGATGATCTGTATCAGAGATGGGATTTCTCGGTCAAAAACGAAAAGGTGACCGTGTCCTGCGTTTCGCAGAAGAGCTTCTCCTGATGGAAAAGCTCAGAGGAAGGATCGTAAAAGCGCTGTCCGGCTTCTACTATGTGGAGGTCGGCAGCCAAGTCATAGAATGTAGAGCTCGCGGAGTCATGCGCAAAAACGGCGTGACTCCGCTTGTTGGCGATGAGGTTTTGATAACCGTGAGCGAGGGGATCGGCGCAGTCGACCGGATAGTAGAGCGGCGAAACGCCCTGCTTCGTCCTCCTGTTGCAAACCTTGAACGCCTGTATATCCTGTCGTCTTACTCAAATCCTGCGCCTAATACGCAGATACTGGATAAGCAGATAAGCATCTGCGAAGGGGCAGGAGTTCAGCCTGTTATCGTCTTTAATAAGTGCGATGAGGGTGACTTTGACAAGTTTGTGGATATATACCGAACCGCAGGCTACGACACCTATGTCATATCCTGTAAAACGGGTGAGGGCATTGAAGCGTTCAGGGCAGATCTGCCCGAGGGAATATGCGCGTTTACAGGCAACTCGGGGGTAGGTAAATCGAGCCTGCTCAACGCACTGATGCCTGAGTTGGAGCTTAAAACGGGCGAGGTCAGCGACAAATTAGGTCGCGGCCGCCACACCACCCGTCACGTTGAGCTTTTCGACCTCGGTAACGGCTGCAGAGTGGCGGACACCCCCGGGTTTTCTACCATTGAATGTGACCCTGTGCCGAAGGAGGAGGTCGCCGAGCTTTTCAAGGAGTTCCGCGAGCATTTAGGGGATTGCCGCTTTACCTCATGCTCACACACGACCGAGAAGGGATGCGCAGTGCTTGAAGCGGTGCGGCAGGGTAAGATCGCACCCTCGCGGCACGAAAGCTACTGTGAGCAGTACCGTCAGGCAGCGGCACTGCCCCGTTGGGAGAGGCGTAGCAAATGAGAGTAATTATAATGTCGGGCGGTCAGGTAAGAAACGACGGCTTTGTTGTTAATATTGCAAAAAGCGGTGACCTTTTGATATGCGCCGATTCGGGAGTGATGAATGCACAGCGGCTCGGACTGCGTGCAGACGTCTACGTGGGTGACTTCGATTCCTCTGCTCCGCCCGAGGAAGCCGCAAGCGAGTGGATAACACTGCCTGTCGAAAAGGACGACACCGACACGATGAGTGCCGCGCGCATCGCGGTTGAAAAGGACGCCGACGAGGTAGTGCTTCTTGCCGCGACAGGAACTCGGCTTGACCACACCCTCGGTAACCTGTTCGTGCTTGAGTTTTTGCGTCAAAACGGCGTCAATGCTCGCCTGATCGACGAGAATAACGAGGTCTTTCTGGCAGGAGAGGGAACGCATATCATTCCTAAAACCGAGGGACGATATTTATCCCTGCTTCCGTTTTGCAGTCGACCGATCGTATCGGTCCAAGGCGTAAAATATCCTCTGGACAGTAAGCTGTTACCCGATGACCAACCCCTTGGGGTCAGCAATGAAGTCGTCGACGAAAAGGCCTTTCTCAGCGTAGAAAAGGGAGTCGTCGCGGTCTTTTTATCCCGCGATTAACACTTTTTCGTCCCACCGCGTATACTGTAACGTACTGATACAAAAACAGGGCGGTGATGGCATGAAACGCAGTAACTGTGTTTCACCGATAGCAGTTTTGACGGCATTTGGGCTCGGCCTGTTGCTGACCTATATTCTGCCGCCGACATTTCTTGTCATAATTTTGACCTGCTGCCTGTTTATGCTCTGTTGCATCAGAATTCGTCATTGATGGGAGCGTTCTGAATGAAAGTCGTAGTAGTGCGCAGTCCGAAGTTTTTGTCAGGTATTTTAAGACTGATGTTCGGTATAAAAAAGGAAGGCTGATCTTGTCGGCGCTTTGACACAGGCGCAATACTTAATTTTTATCACAAAAGCCCCCTGCCTCAAGCGCGGAAAAGCGCTCAGGCAGGGGGCTTTGCCGTTCAAACTCACGCATAAAAGCTATTGTTGTTTTTGCATAAAAAATGTTTGTTAAAAAAACGACAATTATTGAAATCGACCAATATAGTATGTTATAATACCATAAATGTAATAGTGTGTTTTTCTTATTTAAGAAAAACGATCAGGGAGTGATAAATTTGAATATCATCGTGTGTGTCAAGCAGGTTCCCGGCACAACGCAGGTTGAGGTCGATCCTGTTACCGGAGTGCTTAAGCGCGACGGCGTTGACAGCAAGCTTAACCCTTACGACCTGTTTGCGCTTGAAGCGGCGTTTGCCCTTCGCGATAAGGTCGGTGGAACGGTCAGGACCGTGTCAATGGGACCGAATCAGGCCATCCCGTCCTTGCTTGAAACTATTTATATGGGAGCCGACAGCTCTGTGCTGCTCAGCGACCGCAAGTTTGCAGGAGCCGACGTTCATGCAACCAGCTATGTTATAAAAAGCGGCGTTGAAAGAATGGGCGACTTCGACCTTGTTATCTGTGGAAAGCAGACTACCGACGGTGACACCGCTCAGGTCGGACCCGAAATGGCTGAAATGCTTGGTATAGAGCATGTTACCAACGTACTTTCCATCGATGATTCGGACGACGAATCGGTTACCGTTACCTTCAACCTTGATGATAGCTTCCAGACCCAGAAGATGAAGCTGCCCTGCCTGCTTACCATCGAAAAGGACGCATACACACCGCGCCTGCCTTCTTTCAAGAGAAAGATGGAATGTAACAGGGATGAGGTGGTTACCGTCTATACAGCGGCAGATTTTGCCGACCTTGATGAGAACCTGTGCGGACTGAAAGGCTCGCCGACTCAGGTTGAACGCATATTCCCACCCGAAAAGAACACCGACAAGCAGATCTTCCAAGGCACAGGCGAACAGCTCGCAAGAGAATTGACCGATCTGCTAAAGACGAAAAAGTTTATTTGAGGTGGGGAAAATGGGACTTAATATACATCACGAAAAAATTGATAAAGAGATAGCCGCAAAGCTTTGCGTGCTCTGCCCCTTTGGCGCGATCCGATACGAGAATGATAAGCTTGAGATAACCTCGGGCTGTAAGATGTGCAAGCTGTGCGTTAAAAAGGGCCCCGAGGGCGCTATAACATGGCAGGACGACACTAAGTCTGCCTGCGATAAGTCCGAGTGGAAGGGCGTGACCGTCTTTGCACAGCAGCAGGAAGGAAAGATCCACCCTGTTTCCTTCGAGCTTCTCGGAAAGGCAAAGGAGCTTGCCGCCGTTATTGACCACCCCGTTTATGCCCTGCTTATCGGCAGTAACCTCGACAACGCAGCACAGGAGCTGCTTCGTTACGGCGCAGACAAGGTCTACGTTTACGACGCACCTGAGCTGAAGGATTTTGTCATCACTCCTTATGCAAATGCCTTCGCCGACTTTATTGAAAAGGTAAAGCCGTCCTCTATCCTTGTAGGTGCGACGGTGCTCGGACGCTCTCTGGCACCGAAGGTCGCGGCGCGTGTCCATGCAGGACTTACCGCCGACTGCACCATTCTTGAGATGAAAGAAAACACCGACCTTGTACAAATTCGACCCGCTTTCGGCGGAAACATTATGGCGCAGATCATCTCCCCGAACACTCGTCCGCAGTTCTGCACCGTAAGATACAAGGTCTTCTCCGCTCCTACACCCTGCGAGCCAACAGGAGAGATAGTTCGCATGACCCTGCCTGCCGAAGCGCTCTGCGGCAACACCGAGGTGCTTCAGGTGGTCAAAAAGCCTGAGGAGTCGGATATATCGGATGCCGATGTCATTGTTGCCGTCGGCAGAGGTCTTCGCTCAAAGGACGACCTTAAGCTTGTCAAGGAGCTTGCTGAACTGCTCGACGCAAAGCTTGCCTGTACCCGTCCGTTAGTCGAAGCGGGCTGGTTTGATGCAAAGCAGCAGATCGGTCTTTCGGGCAGAACGGTCAAGCCGAGCCTGATAATTACTATCGGCATTTCGGGATCTGTTCAGTTCGCATCCGGCATGAACAAATCGGAGGTCATCGTCGCGGTCAACAGTGATCCGAACGCGTCTATATTTGATGTTGCGCATTACGGATTTGTGGGCGACCTCTACGAAGTAATACCGCAGTTGATTACATACGCAAAGGAGAACCGCGATGTATAAGAATATAACGCCTGCCGATATCGATCATCTTAAGAAGATAACCGCACCCGAGCGTGTGTTTGACCAAAGTCAGATCAGTGAGGATTACAGCCACGATGAGCTTGGAAGCATCCGCCGTCTGCCTGAGGCACTTGTCAAGGTCGCGTCGACTCAAGAGGTTTCTGCGATCATGAAATACGCCGACGAGAATAAGATCCCCGTCGTTGTTCGCGGAAGCGGAACGGGCTTGGTCGGCTCATCGGTCGCGCTTCACGGCGGAATTATGATCGAGACCCTCGGCATGAATAAAATACTTGAGCTTGACGAGGAAAACCTGACTGTAACGGTTCAACCCGGCGTGCTGCTGATGGAGCTTGCCGAGTTTGCCCAGTCCCACGATTTCCTCTATCCGCCCGATCCGGGAGAAAAATCCGCCACTATCGCCGGAAACATCAGCACAAACGCCGGAGGAATGCGTGCCGTAAAATACGGTGTTACCCGTGACTTTGTGCGCGGACTTACAGTCGTTCTTCCCAACGGCGAGGTGGTTACCTTGGGCGGTAAGGTGGTTAAAAACAGCACAGGCTACAGCCTGCTTAACCTCATCATCGGCTCAGAGGGCACACTGGGTGTCATAACCGAGGCGGTGCTTAAGCTTATTCCGTTGCCGAAGGTATCGGTTAGCCTGCTCGTACCCTTTAGGTCAATGGCGGCCGCCATTCAGACGGTCCCCGTTATTATCAAGAGCAGAGCGTCCCTGACCGCTATCGAGTTCTTTGAGAGGGACACCGTACTCTTCGCCGAAGAATATCTTGGCAAGAAGTTCCCCGACACATCAAGCCCTGCCTACCTGCTGCTGACGGTTGACGGCAACGATAAGGCGGCGGTCGAGGAAGAGCTTACGAAGGTTGCAAGTCTTTGCATGGAGCAGGGCGCACCCGATGCGTTTATCGTTGATACCGAGGAGCGCAAGGATTCCGTATGGAAGGCGAGGGGCGCATTCCTTGAGGCGATCAAGGCATCCACCACCGAAATGGACGAATGTGACGTTGTAGTTCCGGTAAAC
>CAZDIN010000044.1:0-6937 GCA_964505515.1 uncultured Eubacteriales bacterium
GGGATAGGTAGGAGGTAGTACCGGTGAAAAGGTATGTATCAAAGGAGGTCTTGTGCCCCTTTTATCATTCTGAAGAGCTTCAGAAAATATGCTGTGAGGGAGTTGAAGAAAACTCCTCGATACACTTGGCTTTTTCAACTCCCCAGCAGCAGAAGGAATATAAAGGTGTTTTTTGCAACAAAAACTATGATGCGTGTTATATTGCAAATATGCTTTATAAAAAATATGATAAATAAATCTGCGTGATATATTTGCGTTAAAAGAGAAGGCTATCGGACCGCTGTGCAGTGTAGGTCTAAAAGCTTTCTCTTTTTGTTAGGGGGTGGATTTAGTTTTTTATGCCCTTCGTGGTAACATTGAGTTATCTGGCAAAGGAGAGGAGTTTTCTGTGGATTGGAAAAAGTTAAAAGCGGAGTATATTGCAGGCGGAACGAGCTACAGAAAGCTCGCAGATAAGTATGATGTTTCTTTCCATACTTTGAGAAAACAAGCCGCCAAAGAAAACTGGAAGGCTCTTAGGGATGAAACCACTGCAAAAACGGTCACAAAAATTATTGAAATAGAATCTGATAGACAAGCAAATCGAATGAAGAGACTTCTTTCTGTTTCCGACACACTTCTCGATGTGGTAGAGGACGCTGTCAATAAATTTCAAGCAGAGCAATTATTGCTCGACAGAACTGCTTTAAAGTCACTCTCAGGCATTATCAAGGACATCAAGGATATACAAAACCTCAAGACAGCACTCGATATTGAGGAACAGAAGGCTCGTATTGCGATACTTAAGAAGCAGGCCGAGGCCGGTAACGAGATGAATGATGTAGTGGTTAGGTTTGAATCAGATGTTGAGGTATACGGAGAATGAGAACATTGATTATTTCACCTCCAAGCGAAAAGCAAAAGCAGTTTCTCAAAGCAAATACAAAGCATATCGGCTTTGGCGGAGCGCGAGGCGGAGGTAAAAGCTGGTCGGTAAGAACTAAGTCAACACTTTTGGCATTGATGTATGCAGGGATCCGTGTTCTCATTGTCCGCAGGACTTATCCCGAATTGATAAACAATCACATTAATATCCTTCGAACGATGCTTCTAGGTATAGCCAAATATAACGATAAGGACATGGTGCTGAAGTTTTCTAACTCAAGCACGATAAACTTCGCATATTGCGCGAAGGACGGCGACCTTGACCGCCTTCAGGGAGTAGAGTACGACGTAATCTTCCTCGATGAAGCAACGCAGCTGAGCGAATATCAGATGAAGACCATAACGGCTTGTCTTCGAGGTGTTAATGACTTTCCTAAGAGGGTGTACTACACCTGCAATCCGGGCGGTCAGGGTCACGGATACATCAAGCGGATATTTATAGACCGCAGGTATGAGGATGGAGAAAATCCTGATGATTACACCTTTATCCAATCTCTCGTAACAGACAACAAGGTGCTTATGGAGAGTCAGCCTGACTATATCAAGCAGTTGGAAGCTCTTCCGCCTAAACTGCGTGAAGCGTGGCTTTACGGAAATTGGGACATTTTTGAAGGACAGTTTTTTGAAGACTTTATGGACAGGCCTGATCATTATGAAGACAGACAGTGGACACACGTTATTGATCCTTTTGAGATACCTGACGGGTGGAAGATATATCGGTCGTTTGACTGGGGATATAACAAGCCTTTTTCTTGCGGATGGTGGGCGGTGGACTATGATGGTGTGATTTACCGCATCCTCGAATTGTATGGCTGCACTAAGACTCCCAACGAAGGCGTCAGATGGACTCCTCCAAAGGTGTTTGAGGAGATACACAGGATAGAGACAGAACACAGGTGGCTGAAGGGCAAGAAAATCATAGGCATTGCCGACCCCGCTATATGGGATGCAGAAACAGGGGAATCGATAGCAGATACGGCAGCAAAGCACGGAGTTTATTTCCAACCGGGTGATCACCAGAGGCTCCCCGGCTGGATGCAAGTGCATTACCGCTTGGCTTTTGATCAAAACGGATATCCGATGATGTACGTTTTTAGCAACTGTAAGGCGTTCATCAGGACAATACCGCTGCTTCAGTATGATGAGCATAAGCCTGAAGACCTTGATACCGACGGCGAGGATCATTGTGCAGATGAGGTTCGTTATTTCCTCATGAGCAGACCTATTAAGCCGAGGAGCACAAACCGGTTTGATGAGTATACATGCAAGAATCCTCTCAATATTTTCCTTGATATCTCAAAGGATGATATTAGAGCGTCGGTCGCTAAACCAAGAATGATTATAAAAGACGGAGGGAACGATGGCACTATTTGACTTCATGAAGAAGAAAGAAGCACAGCCCGCTCTTCAAGGCGTGGCTGGGGGCGCTGGTCAACAGCCTATAGGCAAGACTCAAGTTCAAGAGGCATACCAGACCCTGCTCAAGTACAAGCAGGGCAAGGCTAACCTTGAGCAGAAGATCATAGATAACGAGCAGTGGTATAAGCTGCGGCACTGGGAGTGCATGAGAGATTCGAAAAAGGACATTCAACCTGCATCCGCTTGGCTCTTTAACTGCATAGCCAACAAGCACGCTGATGCAATGGACAACTTCCCATCTCCCAACATTCTGCCTCGTGAAGAAGGGGACAAGGCTGAAGCAGAGATGCTTTCCTCTATTATTCCCGTAGTCCTTGAACAAAACGAGTTTGAGCAGACCTACAGTGATGTATGGCACTATAAACTCAAGAGCGGGACCGGTGTATACGGAGTGTTTTGGGATAATACCAAGCTAAACGGACTCGGAGACATCTCTATCCGCAAGGTCGACCTTATCAATCTTTTTTGGGAATCGGGTATAACCGACATTCAAAAGAGCAGAAATATATTTCATGTGGAGCTTGCCGACAACGATATGCTTACGGGCGCTTATCCCCAACTCACAGGTAATCTCGGTGAGTCTACCCTTGACATCAGCAAGTATGTGTACGATGACTCAGTGGACACCTCGAACAAGTCGGCTGTTATTGATTGGTACTACAAGAAGAATGTAAACGGCAAGATAGTACTTCATTACTGCAAGTTTGTTAATGACGAGGTGTTGTTTGCGACGGAGAACGATCCTCGTTTTACCGAGAGAGGATGGTATGACCACGCAGAGTATCCTTTTGTGTTTGATGTGCTCTTTCCGGTTGAAGGCTCTCCGGCAGGCTTTGGATATATAGATATCGGCAAGGATGCGCAAACCTACATAGATCGAGGTAATCAGGCAATTATGATGAATATGCTTGCTAACGCAAAGCCTCGTCATTTCATCCGCACCGATGGCTCGGTAAACGAAGAAGAATATGCAGACACCACTAAAGACTTTGTCCATGTGGACGGAAACCTTGGTCAGGACAGTATTCTTCCCATACAAGGCAAGCCCCTTAACGACATCTATGTCACAGTTCTCAACAACAAGATTGATGAGCTGAAGGAGACCACTGGTAACAGAGATATCTCTACAGGCGGAACAACAAGCGGTGTCACTGCTGCATCGGCCATAGCTGCTATGCAGGAGGCCGGAAGCAAACTGTCCCGTGATAACAGTAAATCGGCTTACAGAGCGTACCGCAAATTGATTGTGATGGTCATAGAACTTATTCGTCAGTTTTACGATATTCCACGATGTTTCAGGATCATGGGGGACAACGGTGCTGCACGTTATGTACAGTATTCTAACTCTAAAATTCAGGCCTCACCAATGAAGACTGAGTTCGGCATTGAGACGGGTGGCAGAAAACCTTTATTTGATATAGAGGTAACTGCGCAAAAGCAATCTCCTTACTCAAAGATGTCGCAGAATGAATTAGCATTGCAGTTCTATCAAGTAGGATTCTTCAATCCGCAAATGTCAGACCAAGCACTCGCTTGCCTCGATATGATGGACTTTGATAGAAAGCAGTTCATAATGCAGAAGATATCGCAGAACGGCACTATGTATCAACAGATACTTATGATGCAACAGCAGATGCTGATGCTTGCTCAAATCGTGGATAGACACGAGGGTAGCAATGTAGCAGAGCAGATTGCCGCAGGCATTACTGGTGGTGTTGCCTCTTCTCCCATCAGTGGTGCAAGCGGCGGCTCTCCTGCTGAGAATGTTGAACAAACCGAAGCTCTCGGTGGTAATGAAGGTGAAAAGGAATCCTCCACCACCAAGAAAGCAAGACAGCGTGTTGCTGAGTCTACAGATCCGACGTAAAGAAGGTGACACAGATGATCGATGTATCGTTTGAACGTAATAAGGAAAACGGATATATAAGCCTCAGGGTGAAAGGCCATGCAGGGCAAGCAAAACGCGGACGCGATGTTGTGTGTTCTGCTGCCTCGATATTAGCCTATACGATGGCGCAATATCTTCAATATGTACACGAGCAAGGAGGACTTGTTAAAAGGCCTCGTATCGTCCTTAATGAAGGTGATGCGCTTATCGTAGCAAATCCTACGGATGTATACGAAGGAGAGGTTCTGAACGCTTTTTTTGTAGCGGAGGTAGGCTATCACCTTCTTGCGCAGAACTATCCGCAATATGTGAAAATTAAATTGTTTGGTCAGGCTGAATAAAGCCTTAATATATACCAACGAATCGTCCACGACACGGACAGAAAGGACTATTTATGGTTAACACAAATCTTTTCCTAATGACTCTCAATCTTCAGTTGTTTGCCGAAGGTGCAGGCGGTGGAGATGGTGGCACAGGGTCAGAAGGAGCAACGGGCGTAAAAGGGACAGCCGCCGTGTCTCAAACCACTATTACCGATGCAGATGGTACTACTGCAACCGGCATTGACCGTGAAGCAGAATTTGAAAAACTCATCAAGGGTGAGTACAAAGACCTTTACGATTCAAGAATGCGGGACACCATCCAAAAAAGACTCAAAGGTCAAAAAGAAACTGTTGAAAAGTATGAGGCTCTTGCCCCCACACTTGAGACCCTCGCCAAAAAGTATGGTGTTGATGCTTCCGATATAAATGCGCTGAATAAAGCCATAGAGGAAGACGATGCCTACTACGAAGAAGAGGCTCTTGAAAAGGGCGTCACAGTAGAGCAGCTTAAACAGTTCAAAAAGATGGAAAAGGAAAATGCCGAACTCAAGAAACTGCGCGACGAAAAGAATGCCAAGGAAGCAGCCGAGAAAAGAGTCGCTGCTTGGATGGAGGAGTCGAAGCAGGTAAAGGCGATCTATCCATCATTTGACCTCAAAAGTGAGATGCAGAATTCCAAATTTGTAGATCTTCTCCGCGTTCCGGGCGTCGATGTGCGAACTGCATATGAACTTGTCCACAAGGACCAGATCATTGCAGGAGCTATGCAGTTTACGGCCAAGACTGTAGAGAAAAAAATCGCAGACAAGATAGCTGCAAACGGAGCAAGACCTACCGAAAACGGACTCAGTTCACAGAGTGCATCATTAACCAGAAGCGATGTGTCACAGCTTTCCAAAGCCGACATTCTCGACATACAGAGAAGAGTCGCAAGAGGAGAAAAGGTATCTTTCGGTTAAGATGACCGCAAATCTCCTCTATATCAAAAATAAAGGAGATAAATCATGAACAAGTATTATATCAACCTTCAGCTTTTCGCTGAGATGAACACCAACACCACTCTTTCTACCGGTCTTTCTGCGGAGAATAAGACCTTCTACGACAAGACCCTTCTGATCGAGGCACAGCCTAACCTGATCCATGACCAGTTTGCACAGAAAAGGCCCATTCCTAAGAACGGCGGCAAGAAGATCGAGTTTCGTAAGTTTGCTTCTCTTCCTAAGGCGATTACTCCTCTTACTGAGGGCGTAACTCCCGACGGTAAGAGCCTTTCTGTAACCTCTATCGAGGCAGAAGTATCACAGTACGGTGACTATGTAGTTTACTCTGATGCGCTTGACCTTACTGCCATCGACCCTGTCGTTACGGAGGGCGTAAAGGTAATCGGTAATCAGGCGGGCCTCACTCTTGATACCATCACCCGTAACATTCTTCAGAGCGGTACTAATGTGTTCTACTGCCCGAAGGAAGACGGTACAGAGGTTACAACTCGTGACGGACTCGATTCAACCTGCAAACTTACCGCTAAGATGGTTAAGAAGGTTGCGGCTTTCCTTAAGAAAGTTAACGCGCCTAAGATTGATGGCTCTTATGTTGCTATAATCCATCCGTTTGTTGCGTATGATCTGCAGAATGACCCCGAATGGATCGAAGCACACAAGTACACCACTCCCGAAAACATCTATGAGGGTGAGATCGGTAAAATAGGCGGAGTAAGATTCGTTGAGTCTTCTGAAGCCAAGGTTTACGATGGCGGTGTATTTGGTTGCCTGTTTATGGGGGCAAATGCATACGGCGTAACTGAAGTTGAGGGCGGCGGCCTGAGAACTATCATTAAGCAGCTTGGCTCTTCCGGTGTAGCCGATGCGCTTGACCAGAGAGCTTCTATCGGTTGGAAGGCTATTAAGACTGCCGAGATTCTTCTCGATGCATACCTTATTCGTGTTGAGTGTATGTCTGAGCTCAGCGAGGAAGCCGAAGCCAACTAATTACTGAAATACGAATGACAACATTCAGCAATGGGGAGGGAGACGATCTCTTCCTCCCCGAAAATTCAAGGAGGTTTATTATGGCTGAAACTAAGGTTGAAACCAAAAGCACAAAAAACAAGAAATCTCTATTTGCAGGAGAGCCAACAGTGACCATCAAACTCCCTATTACACGTAATGAGAAGGAAGATAAGTGGGTATGTGTTAACGGTAAATCCATGCAGATCAAGAGAGGCGTGGATGTAGAAGTACCGCTTTGCATTGCTAAGGCTCTTGAGCATCAGGAAAAGATGCTTATTGAGGCTATGGAATACGAGGCGTCCGTTATGGGCAAGGCTTCTGCTGATGAGCTCAAATAATATTAAAAGAAAGGCGGACACAACGATGTCCGCTTT
>CAZDIN010000044.1:6947-7781 GCA_964505515.1 uncultured Eubacteriales bacterium
ATGACTATTATAGAAGCAATCAACAAGATTGACTCGCTTAAAAGCAACACATACTCGCAGGAGGAAAAAATTTCGTGGCTGTCCGAGCTTGACGGTATCGTAAAAAAGAACATTATTGATACACATGAAGGTGGGGACTCTATCACATTCAACGGATATACCGCAGATACGGCTCTTGATACCGTCCTGCTTGTTGGTGCTCCGTATGAAGATATTTACATTAAGTGGCTTGAGTCCAAAATTGATTATACCAACGGGGAGTACGGCAAGTACAACAACAGCATAACTATGTACAATTCGGCTTATGCGGAGTATGAGCGGTTTTATAACAGAACTCATATGCCGCTGGGTTGGACGTTCAAATTCTTTCAATAAGGGGGATAAAAATGAAATTACCTACCCTTACAGAGCTAAACACATCAAGGGATACTGTTGAGGTGTTTTCCGGTTATAACCACAATCTCCGTATAGACGACGGAGAATTTTATGATATGAAAAATCTTACTTCATCTTATTATCCTGTTCTGTCGCCAAGGAGTAAGAGAGGTGTATATACAATACCGTCAAATCCGCAGGGTATGATTTCAAAAGATACCCTATGCTATGTGGACGGTCCGAATTTCATAATTAATGAACATTGTATCACCGGCCTTGTGTTATCAACAGATATAGAGGATTGCCCCAAGAGACTTGTTTCTATGGGAGCGTATGTAATTATTCTCCCCGATGCAATATGGATAAATACAGAGAACTTTGAGTACGGAGAAATAAATGCAAAATACACAACGGTTGCACCTTCCCTGATAACCCTCGGCAAAATTAACGGTGAAGAGT
>CAZDIN010000045.1:0-7615 GCA_964505515.1 uncultured Eubacteriales bacterium
CCGCGAGCCTTTCCCGACGCGACAGTATCAAATACTACCGATGCAGGATCACTTCCCTCAAAGCTCTTAACGATCGGCACTTCGGTACGCTTTGCCCACACATCAAGCTGCTCTATCGCACCTGCACGGAAGGTATCGGCAGCACCCAACAGAACGGCCTTGCCCTCAGCCTTAAACCTTGCAGCCATCTTACCAACGGACGTGGTTTTTCCTGCGCCGTTGACACCGATAACGACCAAAACAGAAGGCTTCGTATTGAGCTTCAAGTCATTATCCTGCCCAAGAATATCAGTCAGTATCGCCTTAAGATGGCCGACGATCTGCTCGGTGTCGGTAATTCTCTCCTGTTTTACCTTTTGGCGAAGCTCGGAGCAGATATGGTCGGCTGTCATAACGCCGACATCCGCCATAACAAGGATCTCCTCCAACTGCTCGAAGAAATCCTCGTCGATTCTCGTAAAAGAGCTGATAAGTCCATTGAGTGCGCCCATAAATGATTCGCGCGTCTTTTTCAGCCCACTGCCTATTTTAGAAAACAAGCCCATTGAAATGCTCCTATTCTGCCTTGATCTTCAATCTGGATTCCAGCTCGCTGACATTAAGCTCCAGCAGCTTGGAAATGCCCTTTTCCTGCATCGTTACGCCATAGAGCATGTCAGCCTCTTCCATGCTTCCGCGGCGGTGAGTGATGACAATAAATTGCGTCTGTTCACTCATTCTGCGCAGATATTCAGAGAATCGATTTACGTTTACGTCGTCAAGAGCCGCATCGACCTCGTCAAGCACGCAGAAGGGCGGCGGATTGACCTTCATGACCGCAAAGTAAATGGAAATTGCGATAAGCGCCTTCTCTCCGCCCGACAGCTGCTCGATGATAGAGATGTTCTTTCCGGGAGGCTGGGCAAGTATCTCTATGCCTGATTCAAGCGTGTTTTCAGGGTCGGTCAAGCGAAGCTCGGCAGTACCGCCGCCAAAGAGCTTGACAAACACCTGCCCGAAATAAGCATTGATAGCATTAAAGCGCTCAATAAATGTTGTTTCCATCTGTTGAGTAAGCTCAGAGATAAGCTTTATCAGCTGCTCACGCGACTGCTCGATATCAGCGATCTGTGCCGACATAAACTCATAGCGCTCGCTTACTTCCTTATACTCCTCAATAGCCGAAACATTTACGCTGCCTAGCCCTCTTATCTTACTGCGCAGCTCAACAAGACGGCGCTGTGCCGCAGGAATATCCTCAGGTATTGTTCCCTTTTCCTCGGCTTCACTGCGAGTCAGTCCGTATTCGTCGTAAAGCTTCTTGATGGTGTCATCATATTCATGCACCATTGAGATCTTGCGCTCTTCAAGACGTACAAGCTCGCCGTTCATCTTCTCACGGTCGGCGGACAGCGAACGCTCTTCTACGCGCATATTTTGAACCGACTTATCAAGCTCGTCGCGTTCAGCCAACAAGGTTGCAACAGACCCTCTTGTTTCATCTGCCTGCTGTCGCAGACCTGCCGCCTGTTCCTGCAGTACAACGATCTCGGCATTGATGACGTCATTTTGCGCAATAATCGTTTCAATATCAGCGCGCATTTTAAGTACACGCTCGTCCTGTCCCGACACAAAAGAATCAAGCTCTGCGATCGACGATCTCAGGACGTCGATATCGCGTTCTTTTTCAAATATACCGGTCTTATAGTTGCCGATCTCTTCCTCAAGCTCTTTGCGAACGTTGGAGGAAGCGTCACGACCTCCGACCAAGGTATCAAGTTGCAACTGATTATCAGCCGACTGCACACGAAGCTGTTCAAGGCTGTTTTCAGCGCGAAGCTTTTCTGAGTTCAATTCGGCAAGTCTTGCCTCATTTGACGCAGCTTCGTCACTGAGCTTTTCTGCATCAGCTTCGGTCAAATGCAGTTGCTCCTCAACGCGCTTGATCTCACCGAGAACTCGGATCTTATCCTCCTGCGCGGTCGTTATCGCACTTTGTGCAACAAGCATTTCTGCCTCAAGGGCTGCCAGTTCAGACTGCTTTGCAGCATATTTTTCATTCTCGGCGGCAATTCGCTTGGCTATATCATCAGCCTGTGAGAGCAGCTTATCAATATCACCGCGGCGGCTGAGTATTCCTGCATTCTTCGACAGAGAACCGCCTGTAAGCGAACCGCCCGCATTGACTACCTGTCCGTCGATAGTGACTACCTTAAAACGATAGTTATATTTCCTTGCGATAGATACAGCGCAATCGATATCCTCAGCAACAACGATTCCGCCTAACAGATTAGACAGTATTGATGCATATTTCTTATCCGACCTGACGAGATCGACCGCAACACTGACGAAGCCAGTACAATCCTCAAGTCCGCTCTCCTTGAACATACGGGGCTTTATCGCCGTCATAGGCAAAAATGTCGCGCGACCTAATTTATTGTTCTTAAGGTACTGGATCGCACGCTTTGCGTCGGTTTCATTGTCAACGACGATGTTCTGCAATGCCGCACCGAGCGCACATTCTATTGCCGCAGAATACTTGCTCTCAACAGACATAATGTGGGACACCGGCCCATGCACACCGCTGATCTTTCCGCCGTCGGCAGCCTGTACTACCGACTTAACGGCAAAGCCGAAGCCCTCCATACTCTTTTCGAGGTCCTTGAGTATCTGGGCGCGGCGACGCTTTTCGCCCTCGTCCAATGTCAGAGCGTCGATATTTTTCTTAAGCTTTTCACATTCCTCACTGCGTGAGGCGAAGATAAGTTTGCGGCCGTTAAGGCTGTTGTTGCACTCCGAAATAGTTTCTTCTGCAGCGTCAAGGTCTTTCAGCAACAGGGTGTGCTCTGACTTGAGCGAGTCAAGGGTGATCTTCTTTTCGGCAATAGATGATGCGATCACATCGCGTCTTGCAACTATTTCCTCAATTGCGGTTTCTGCCGCAATAAGAGCAACGCGCTCATCCGAGGATTTTACCGACAGAGCATTGAGCAAAAGGTTGAACTGCTCGATCTGTGCAGAAAAACCGTCGCTGTCACTTATCAGACCGAGAAGCTTGTCATTAGCCTGATCCAAAAGCAAACGAATCTGCTCGATCTCGGTTGTCTTAGCGGCAATTTCAGCGTTTTTCAGCGCTATATCGGCAGAGATAGACGTACCGCCGTTTTCCACATCCTGAATGTCGGATTCAATGCGTTGAATGGTTTCGTTATTGTGGAAAACAGTGTTGTTCTTAACGGCAATATCTGCGTCAACGCGGTTAGCGGATTCATCAAGCTCAGCAGCTCTGGTCCGTGCATCCTCTGTAGCCGCACTGATGCGCATTGATTCATCGGCAGAAGAATCGATGCGGCTGTCAAGCATGGCGATCTTAGAGTTTATCTCGTCGTATTGCTCACGCGCCGCAGTAATTTTATACTCCTGATCGCTCAGGGCTTCCTTATATCTCGAAAGGGTGTTCAGCCACAGACCGATCTGCAGCTCCTCCTGCTCTTTTGAATATTCAAGGAAGACGGCGGCTTTTTTACTCTGCTCTGCCAAGGGGCCGACACGGGATTCCAACTCCTGAAGAATATCACGAAGCCTCAGCATGTTTTCCTCAGCCTGAGAAAGCTTGCGCTCGGCCTCCTGCTTGCGATAACGAAAACGCGAGATGCCTGCTGCTTCTTCAAAAATATCTCTGCGCTCTGAGGAGGTTTTGGTGCCGACGATGTCGTCGATCTTACCCTGTCCGACCATAGAGTATCCATCCCTGCCAAGACCGGTATCCATAAACAGCTCATGAATATCCTTCAACCGAACAGAGATATTGTTAAGACGGTATTCACTTTCTCCCGAACGGTAATATCTACGGGTGACAGCAACGTCGTCCTCGTCCATCGGAAGATTGCGTTCCTTATTATCAATTACAAGGGTTACCTCAGCAAAGCCAAGACGCTTTCTTGTGGCAGTTCCGCCGAAGATGACGTCTTCCATTCGGTTGCTTCGCAGGGTCTTGTTGGACTGCTCGCCCAAAACCCAACGCACTGCATCGGAGATGTTGCTCTTTCCCGAGCCGTTAGGTCCGACGACCGCCGTAATTCCTTCACCAAACTGCAAAACCGTCTTGTCGGCAAATGACTTGAACCCTTGGATTTCAATGGATTTGAGTCTCAAAGCTTCACTTCCTCTATGATAAATTCATCGTATTTCAACTTAACATCCGAGCAAACCGACACATCCATGCCGTTTGCTGTAAATCGGGCTATATTACAGCGATTCTGACCGATCGCCTTTGAAACCATGCGGGGAGAAACATAAAGATTATATACACCCTTATGGCTTAAATTAGCTATCACTTTGTTATAAAACATGCGGCTTTTACACAACTCGCCGAAGGCTGCGTGCCAAGGCCCTGCGACATATGCATCCTCATCGATGGTATGCAAACCCAGACGGATAACAGGAATCTTTTCTTCCTCAAAGCGCTCAACCAGACGACAGCAAAGGTCGACTGCCTTTTCAAGCGTTTGGGGCGTATATTCACCATTATAAAAAAGCTGTGCAAGATAGGTATTATTAAGTACGATCGTAGGATATATCCTTACAAGATCAGGACGCAGCGCAATCAGGGCTTCGCAGGTGGCGATGTCTTTTTTATCATCTGCCTTTGCAAGACCCGTCATCATCTGCAGTCCGAGTGAAAAGCCATGAGCCTTGACCCGTTTTGCCGCAGATACTACATCATCAGCAGTATGTCCACGTCGGTTAAAGCTTAACACGTCGTCACACATGCTCTGCGCACCTAACTCGACCGTAGTAGTACCGTACCGCTTCAAAACATCGAGCACCTCATCATCAACTGCATCGGGACGAGTTGATACTCTTATGCCGCCGATCCTTCCGTCCATGACATACGGATGAGCCGCCTCAAGCAGTTCTGTCATATATGACCGATCGATTGCGGTAAAACTGCCGCCGAAAAATGCAATTTCAGCATTCTTTGCATCATTTCCAAGGTAGCTAATAGCCTTATCAACTGTCTGCCCTACCGATTCGGCAGTAGGCTGCTCATGCTGAGAGGTTATAGAAAACTGGTTGCAAAAGCTGCACTGATTACGACACCCATTGTGCGGTACAAAAATAGCAATATTCGCGCTCACGCCTGTTCGCCCATCAGTTCGAGAGCTTCCTTAGCTCCAAGCTGTTCAGCCTGCTTTTTGGTGCGTGCAACTCCCTTGCCGATCACATTCGAGTTAAGGCGCACCTCGACCTCGAATCTTTTATCGTGGTCAGGGCCGCTCTCACCCACCAAAACATACTCCAAAAGCTCTTCGGGATTTTTCTGAATGATCTCCTGCAGCTTTGTTTTATAGTCGTCAAAGTTACCGACATGCTGCTCGTTAAGCTCGCGGCTGACGAAGGACATTACAAACTTCTGCGCTTCCTCCATTCCGCCGTCGAGATAGATAGCAGCAATAAGAGCTTCAAAAGCGTCTGCAAGAATTGACGGACGCTCGCTTCCGCCTGTCAGCTTCTCGCCCTTGCCGAGCATAATATGGCTGCCGAGATCGATCTCCCTTGCAAATACACTGAGGGATCTTTCGCAAACGAGAGATGCGCGGATCTTCGTCAGCTCGCCTTCCGGAAGATGAGTGTAGTCCTTAAAAATGCAGTCCGAAACGACGATAGAAAGCACAGCGTCACCCAAGAATTCAAGCCGCTCATTAGAGCCTTCTGCCTGCTTACATTCATTGGCAAAGGAGGAATGAGATAAAGCGCGGAAAAGCAACTTCTCGTTTTTGAAACGGTAGTTGATCTTCTTTTCAAGTTCAGTCATTCGACTCGCTCTCCTTTGATACTGATGCGGAAATTTTATCGATAACCCCTGCCTGAGCAAACTCGACCGCCTGTCTGATGGCGTTCTTGAAAGCGCGTGCCTTTGAATTTCCGTGTGCCTTTATAACGGGATGCGCCACACCCAAAAGGGGTGCGCCGCCGACCTCGGTGTAATCCATTTTTTTCTTAAAGCCCTTCAGCCCGTCCATGATAAGCGCTGCAGCAAGCTTTGTGAATATATTCTTGCTGAGGATGCTCTTAATGTTGTGCATAACAAGAGAGATCGTACCCTCGCAGGTCTTGAGGAAAACGTTACCGCTGAAGCCGTCGCATACGAGCACGTCGCACACGCCGTTGAGAACATCGCGAGCTTCAACGTTACCGATGAAGTTTATCGGAGCCTCCTTTAGCTGAGCAAAGGTTGCAAGCTGGAGCTCACCGCCCTTGGTATCTTCGGTACCGACATTCAGCAAGGCTACTCTGGGATTCTCGACCTGCATCTGATTTTTCATGTACTCATGACCCATTACGGCAAACTGCACGAGCATCTCCGGACGACAGTCGGCGTTTGCGCCTACATCGAGCACGATAACGTTTGAGCCGTCATCGGTGGGCAAAATAGTGGCAAGAGCCGCTCTCTTAATTCCTTTGATGCGCTTTACAAGAAAGGTCGCGCCAACCAATGCTGCACCTGTGCTACCTGCAGTAACGAATGCATCGCCCATACCGTCATGCAATGCGCGCATACCGACAGCCATGGAAGACTGCTTCTTCTCTTTAATTATGGCAGTAGGATGATCCTCCATACTCATGACATCCTCGGCATGAAGGATATCCATATGCTCCAACGAGATATCATTTTCAGCCGCTGCTTCGCGTATCTTATCCTCATTACCGCAAAGCAAGATGTCGATATTGAATTCCTCAACAGCCTGAGCACAGCCCTTTAGTATTTCGAGGGGTGCATTGTCGCCTCCGAAGGCATCAACGATAATTCTCATCTAAAATCATCTCCTATATTTTGGTCGTACCAGCGCAACGCACGCGCAGATAACGCGGCATAACGCTCCTTTTTATCTCTTATATGTTCATCCAAGGGAGGAATCACACCAAAGTTTGCTCCCATTGGTTGAAAATCCTTGCTTGTACTGCCTGTAACATAACCTGTCAATGCGCCAAGCATGGTATACTCGGGTAAGACCAGCGGATCAAGTCGGTTTAGTTTACGGTACATGTTGATTCCTGCCAAAATGCCGCTTGACGCCGATTCCATGTATCCCTCAACGCCGGTTATCTGCCCTGCAAAGAAGAGCATGTCGTGACCCTTTACCGAGAGGTCACCGTTGAGTACCGACGGTGAATGGAGAAAGGAGTTTCTGTGCATGACTCCGTAGCGCATAAATTCAGCATTTTTCAGTGCAGGTATCACTGAAAAGACGCGCTTTTGCTCGCTGAATTTAAGGTTTGTCTGAAATCCAACAAGATTGCAGAGTGTCCCCTTTTGATTTTCCATGCGAAGCTGTACGTTTGCCCAAGGACGATGCCCTGTGTTAGGGTCGCGAAGTCCCACAGGCTTGAGGGGTCCGAAACGGATGGTATCATGTCCGCGCTGAGCCATCAGCTCGATGGGCATGCATCCCTCATAGAGTTTTCCGTCCTGTTCAAAGGATTTCAGTTCTATGCGTTCAGCCTTAACAAGCTCGTCATAAAAGGCGTCGTATTCTTCCTTATTCATTGGGCAGTTGATGTAATCGTCACCGCCTCTGCCGTATCTGGAGGCACGAAAGTGACAGCAGATTCCACTTGCAGTGGTACGACT
>CAZDIN010000046.1:0-7544 GCA_964505515.1 uncultured Eubacteriales bacterium
ATGAAAAAATTTGAGCAGCTACATCTGCCAAGCCTTTGAGCGGCGGCTACGGGGGGTCATAGGGGGCGGAGCCCGCCTATAAATTAGAATAAAAAGATTTTAAAAAAGTAAAAAGGATAGGAGAGCCTTGTGACCTTCCTATCCTTTTAAAATCTTTTTATTCTTAACTAAATATTATATCATCTGTAAAGTCTGTCGGGACAACGTCAATGTCGTTGTAGGACAGAACACCTGTACCTGCCGGAACAAGCTTACCGATAATAACGTTTTCCTTAAGGCCGAGCAGCGGATCAACCTTACCCTTGATTGCAGCATCCGTAAGAACTCTTGTTGTTTCCTGGAATGATGCCGCAGACAAGAACGATTCTGTCGCAAGCGCCGCCTTGGTAATTCCCATAAGCACTTCGGAATAAGCTGCCTCGGCTTTACCCTGGGCACGCATTTCGTTGTTTACCCTTTCAAGTTGGTATCTCTCAACAAGCGAACCGGTCAAAAGATCGGTATCACCCGCATCCTCAATTTTAACCTTGTTCATCATCTGTCTTACAATAACCTCAATATGCTTGTCGTTGATGTCAACGCCCTGCAGACGATAAACCCTTTGAACCTCTTGGATAAGGTAATCCTGAACGGATGTGTAGCCCTTGATTGCAAGAATATCATGTGGATTTACAGAACCCTCTGTAAGCTCGTCACCTGCAGCAATAATCTGGTCCTCACGAACTTTAATTCGCGAGCCATAGGGGATGAGATAGGTTGCTGCATTTCCATTTTCGTCGTCAAGAATGGTGATTTCACGTTTCTTCTTGTTCTCGGTAATTTTCACACGACCGCCGATTTCAGCGATAATAGCAAGGCCCTTAGGCTTTCTTGCTTCAAACAATTCCTCGACACGTGGAAGACCCTGAGTAATATCGTCACCTGCCACACCTCCGGCATGGAAGGTACGCATTGTAAGCTGTGTACCCGGCTCGCCGATTGACTGTGCTGCGATGATACCAACAGCTTCGCCAATGTTAACTGCCTCGCCATTTGCAAGGTTGTGACCATAGCACTTAGCACAAACGCCAACTCTCGAGCGACATTTGAGAACGCTGCGGATTTTTACGCTTTCGATACCTGCAGCAATAATCTTGTCTGCCATATCACTAGAGATCATTTCTCCCTTTTCGCAAATGAGCGCTCCATCACCGTCTACCACATTTTCGCAGGTAGTTCTGCCTACAAGCCTATCCTTAAGCTTTTCGATTACCTCGTTGCCATCCTTAATGTCAGTTGCAATTATTCCATCATCAGTTCCGCAATCAGCCTCACGGATAATAACCTCCTGGGAAACGTCAACCAAACGACGTGTAAGGTAACCGGAGTCGGCTGTACGAAGCGCTGTATCTGTAAGACCCTTGCGGGCACCGTGTGTTGAAATGAAGTACTCAAGTACGGTAAGGCCTTCACGGAAGTTTGCCTTAATGGGAATTTCGATTGTTCGTCCCGATGTATCTGCCATAAGTCCACGCATAGCACCAAGCTGACGAATCTGGTTGACACTACCACGAGCACCCGAGTTTGCCATCATAAAGATTGGGTTAAGCTCGTCAAGATTCTTCATAAGTGCATCTGTAACCTTGTTTGAGGTATCAGACCAAATTCCAATAACCTTCTCGTATCTTTCCTCGTCGGTAAGAAGTCCCCTGAGGTACTTTTTCGTAACCTTATCAATTTCTTCCTCGGCTGCTGCAAGAAGAGCCTTCTTTTCCTCGGGGATTTCGATGTCAGCAACGCCGACTGTAATCGCACCACGAGTTGAATACTTAAAGCCCATAGCCTTAACATCGTCAAGAAGTGTTGCAGTTTTGGTAATGCCGTGGATTTTAATGCTTTTGTCAATAATCTGACCAAGCTTCTTTTTGTCAACACGAAAAGCAATCTCAAGAGCAAGCTTGTTCTCGGGGATGCTTCGGTCAACAAACCCCAAATCCTGGGGAATCTTTTCGTTGAATATAAGTCTTCCGACAGTTGCATCTATAATTCCTGTAACCTTTTCGCCGTCAATCTCGCGACTTACACGAACCTTGATGGGAGCATGAAGTCCAACTGCACCGTTTGCATAAGCAAGGGTTGCCTCATCTTCGGAAGTAAATATCTTGCCTGCGCCAAACTCATCATCAATCTGAATTGTCAAATAGTACGAGCCGAGAACCATATCCTGAGTAGGAACGGTTACAGGGTTACCATCCTGAGGCTTTAGGAGATTGTTTGCCGAAAGCATCAAAAACCTTGCCTCTGCCTGAGCCTCTGCCGAAAGTGGCAGATGCACCGCCATCTGGTCACCGTCAAAGTCGGCGTTAAATGCTGTACATACAAGTGGGTGAAGCTTTAGTGCTTTGCCCTCAACCAATACAGGTTCAAATGCCTGGATACCCAGTCTATGAAGTGTAGGAGCACGGTTTAAAAGCACCGGATGCTCGGAAATTACGCTTTCAAGCACATCCCAAACCTCGGGGCGAACACGCTCTACCATTCGTTTTGCAGACTTAATATTGTGTGCTAATCCATCATTAACCAGACTCTTCATCACGAACGGCTTAAAAAGTTCAAGTGCCATCTTTTTAGGCAAGCCGCACTGATAAATCTTTAGCTCAGGACCTACAACGATAACACTACGTCCCGAATAGTCAACACGCTTACCCAGAAGGTTCTGACGGAAACGTCCCTGCTTACCCTTAAGCATATCCGAAAGAGATTTGAGAGGACGGTTTCCGGGGCCTGTAACGGGTCGACCGCGTCTGCCGTTGTCGATTAAAGCATCAACAGCCTCCTGAAGCATTCTTTTCTCGTTGCGAACAATAATTTCGGGGGCACCAAGATCAAGAAGTCTCTTAAGTCTGTTGTTTCTGTTTATAACCCTTCTGTAAAGGTCGTTAAGGTCAGATGTGGCAAATCTGCCGCCGTCCAGCTGTACCATGGGTCTGATTTCGGGAGGAATAACCGGAAGCACCGGCATAACCATCCACTCGGGCTTGTTTCCGGACTGACGGAATGACTCAACAACCTCAAGGCGTCTTACTGTACGTATTTTCTTTTGTCCTTTTGCACCGTCGAGGTCAGCCCTAAGCTCCTCATAAAGTGCATCAAGGTCAATTGCTTTAAGCATCTCAAGCACAGCCTCGGCGCCCATTCCCGCACGGAACGCATCATTGCCGTACTTTTCACATTCCTCACGATACTCACGCTCGCTGAGGATCTGATTTTTCATAAGACCGGTCTTGCCGGGATCGATTACAACATATGCAGCAAAGTATAAAACCTTTTCCAAAAGACGTGGTGACATATCAAGGATAAGTCCCATACGGCTGGGTATGCCCTTGAAGTACCAAATATGTGATACCGGCACTGCCAACTCAATGTGTCCCATTCTTTCACGGCGAACCTTTGCACGGGTAACCTCAACGCCGCAACGGTCACAGATAACACCCTTGTAACGGACTCTCTTATACTTTCCGCAGTGACACTCCCAGTCCTTTTGCGGACCAAAGATTCTCTCGCAAAACAATCCATCCTTCTCGGGCTTTAATGTCCTGTAGTTTATAGTCTCGGGTTTCTTTACTTCGCCATGTGACCATTCTCTGATTTTCTCTGGTGAAGCGAGCCCGATTTGTATAGCATCGAAATTCTGATATTCACTCATATAGCTTATCACTCGACTTTCTGCTCACAAGGTTAAAACAATCACTCGCCTTTTGTTATGAGCGCCTAAAGGCGAAAATATTCGGAGGGCTGGGAACGCTGTGCGCCCCAAACCCTGTCAAGCCCTAGATCTCGTCGTCAATATCTTCCAGGTCGTCGTCAAGATCAAGCCCTGCACTAGCATCGTCCAGATTGCCGTCGTCCATGTCGTCTGCGAGGTCGTCATCCTCGGGATCGTCCTCCATAGCGGTGTCCTCAAAGTCATAAAACAGCTCGCTATCAATCAGGTCCTCCTCCGAAGCAGGCTCCTCATAAAGATTCGCTGGAGCGTCCTCGGCTTTGTCAATGCTTACCGGCAGATCTGACGGTTCATCGTCGTCAAAGTTTTCCTTTAAAACAACCTCGTTTCCGTCTTCATCCAAAACTTTTACATCAAGTGCCAAGCTCTGAAGTTCTTTAATAAGAACCTTGAATGATTCAGGCACTCCGGGTTTCGGAATGTTTTCACCCTTTACAATAGCCTCGTAGGTCTTAACACGCCCTACAACGTCATCAGACTTAACCGTCAGAATCTCCTGGAGGGTGTATGCAGCGCCGTATGCTTCCAGCGCCCAAACTTCCATCTCACCGAATCTCTGACCGCCGAACTGGGCTTTACCACCAAGTGGTTGCTGAGTAACAAGTGAGTATGGGCCTGTGGAACGTGCATGGATCTTATCATCAACCAAGTGGGCAAGCTTAAGCATATGCATATAACCCACCGTTACACGGTTGTCAAACGGCTCACCGGTACGGCCGTCATAAAGAACAGTCTTACCGTCTCGCTCATAACCTGCCTCCTCGAGAGCATCCATAATATCTTCCTCATTGGCGCCGTCAAATACCGGTGTTGCAACCTTCCAGCCAAGTGCCTTTGCTGCATATCCAAGATGCACCTCAAGTACCTGACCGATGTTCATACGTGAAGGAACACCCAAGGGGTTTAGTACTATCTGGAGGGGTGTGCCATCGGGAAGGAAGGGCATATCCTCTTCGGGAAGAATTCTCGAAATAACACCCTTGTTACCGTGGCGGCCCGCCATTTTATCACCGACAGAAATCTTTCTCTTCTGTGCAATATAACAACGAACAATCTGGCTTACACCGGGGGGCAGCTCGTCGCTGTTCTCACGGGTAAACACCTTAACGTCAACTATAATACCATATTCACCGTGGGGAACGCGGAGTGATGTGTCACGAACCTCACGGGCTTTCTCGCCAAAGATGGCACGAAGAAGTCTTTCTTCGGCCGACAGCTCGGTTTCGCCCTTTGGCGTAACCTTACCTACCAATATATCGCCGCTTTCAACCTCGGCACCGATACGGATAATACCACGCTCGTCAAGGTCCTTGAGGGCGTCTTCGCCCACGTTGGGGATGTCACGTGTAATTTCTTCAGGTCCAAGTTTGGTGTCACGGGCCTCAATTTCATATTCCTCAATGTGTATAGATGTGAGGATATCTTCCTTTACAAGGCGCTCATTTATAAGCATAGCATCCTCATAGTTGTAACCTTCCCAGGTCATAAATCCAATCAAGATGTTTCTGCCCAGGCCGATTTCGCCGTTCTTTGTGGATGGACCGTCGGCAATTATATCGCCTGCTTCAACTCTTTCACCTTCAACCACGATTGGACGCTGATTGATGCACATGCCCTGGTTGGAGCGTGTGAACTTTATAAGCTTGTATGTGTCGGTATCGCCCTCATCGGTCTTAACCTCTATCTGACACGCCGAAACCTTTGAAACTGTACCGCTGCGTTTTGCAAGGATACAAACTCCCGAGTCCTTTGCCGCCTTAAACTCCATGCCGGTACCGATAATCGGTGACTCGGGGAGAAGAAGCGGAACAGCCTGACGCTGCATGTTTGAGCCCATCAGTGCACGGTTAGCATCGTCGTTCTCCAAGAATGGTATCATCGCAGTTGCAATTGATGTAACCTGTCTGGGCGACACGTCCATATAGTCAACCTGACACTTGCCCGGCTCTGCTGAAACTTCAAGGAATTCGTCCTTGTGTCTTGTAACAACCTTCTTTGCCAGGAACTTGCCGTCTTCACCAAGCGGCTCATTTGCCTGTGCAATGTAAAATCCATCCTCGGTGTCAGCTGTCATATATTCAACAACATCTGTAACACAGCCTGTCTCCTTGTCAACCTTGCGATAAGGCGCCTCAATAAATCCATACTCGTTTACCTTTGCAAAACCCGAAAGCGAGTTGATAAGACCGATATTAGGACCTTCAGGAGTCTCGATAGGACACATACGGCCATAGTGCGAATGATGAACGTCACGCACCTCGAAGCCGGCTCTTTCTCTTGAAAGACCGCCGGGACCAAGCGCCGAAAGTCTTCTCTTGTGAGTAAGCTCGCCAAGGGGGTTAATCTGGTCCATAAACTGCGAAAGCTGCGAGGAGCCAAAAAACTCTTTAACAGCGGAGGTCACAGGCCTGATATTAATAAGCGTCTGTGGAGTTATCGCGTCAAGGTCCTGAGTGGACATTCTTTCGCGGACAACCCTTTCCATTCTTGAAAGACCAATTCTGAACTGGTTCTGAAGTAGCTCGCCAACGCTGCGGAGACGACGGTTGCCCAAATGGTCAATGTCGTCAACCGAGCCAACACCTGCCGCTAAGTTTCCAATATAGGAAATTGATGCAATAATATCGTCAACAACGATATGGCGAGGAATAAGCTCGTCTCGGCGTTCGGTAAGGGCTGCCTTAAACTCGTCGGAGTTCATGTCAGGATACTGCTCCATAATTTCTTTAAGGACTGAGTAACGTACCTTTTCGTTTATTTCAAATTGCCTCGGGTCATAGAAAGAAACCTCTTCTTTGCGTCTGCCAACTTTGATTTTGACGCTATTGATGTTGGCATTTTCAAGAATAGTTGCTATTTCCTTGGTGAAGGTATCGCCTGCTGCAATAATAATTTCCTTTGTTTCGGGGTCAACAATGTTTTCTGCCGAAACCTTGCCTGCAATAAGAGCCTCTGCGCCAACAAGGTCCTTAAGTTCTATCATACCGTTTGACAGAACCTTTGTGGTCTTGCCTTCGTCAAGCTGAAGTGTAACCGAGCTGATGCCTGCCTTCTCCAAAGCTCTTGCCATCTCTTTGGTTATCTTTTCACCTGCCGAAACTATAAGCTCGCCTGTTTCTTCGTCAACCAGATTTTCAGCAGCTGTAAAGCCTACAAGCCTACCCTCAAAAGCAAGCTTTTTATTGAACTTGTATCTGCCTACCCTTGCCAGATCATAGCGTTTTGGGTCAAAAAACAAATTGGTAATAAGCGACCGAGCACTCTCGACTGTAGGAGGCTCGCCCGGACGGAGTTTTCTGTATATCTCTAAGAGACCCTCTTCATAGGTCTTGGTTGTATCCTTTTCCATAGTACGAAGGATACGCTCGTCCTCACCAAAGAGGTCGATAATTTCAGCATCTGTGCCAAACCCAAGAGCACGGATAAGAACCGTAATGGGGGTCTTTCTCATTTTATCTATTTTTACATAAAACAAATCGTTGCTGTCAGTCTCGTATTCAAGCCATGCACCACGGTTGGGAATAACCTGCGAGGAGAACAGCTTTTTGCCTACTTTGTCAAACTTGTCGTCAAAATACACCGAAGGTGCACGGACAAGCTGGCTGACAATAACACGCTCTGCCCAGTTTATAATAAAGGTGCCTGACGGGGTCATAATGGGGAAGTCTCCCATAAAGATTTCCTGTTCCTTAACCTCGCCGGTTTCTTTGTTAATTAGTCTGACCTTAACCCTTAAGGGTGCTGCGTATGTAGCATCCCTTTCCTTGCATTCTTCAATGTC
>CAZDIN010000047.1:0-7543 GCA_964505515.1 uncultured Eubacteriales bacterium
TATTTTGTGCCTGTGGGCAAGGAGGGTAAGTACAGCGTCGCGCTTTCCTCGGATGACGGAGAGTTCGGAGGTTTTTGCCGTGTCGACACCTCGGCGAAGTACGAAACCTTTACCACTCCTGTCGGTTGGGTAGGCTTTAAGTGTTATCTGCCCAACAGAAGCGCTATCGTTTTGAAGAGAGAAACGCAAAAGACGTGACAAAAGGATCGCTATAAAGCCGATCCACTACAGCAAAAACCGCCGCTTACGCGTTTAGTGAGCGGCGGTTTTTGTCTGCGCATTATAGGGAGGTGGGCGGTCGGTTTCATGAAAAATGAAGCTATAATGTGCCGTATTTGTTGAATATAGGGAATTTATTACAGGGTTTTTAATGTTTATTGGTGGTTTTCTTAATACTTCCCTTGATTTTTTATGAGTTATGGCGTATAATTTATTCCGTAGAAATATGCTTATCACATTTCGCGTAGTGTCTGCTACAGGCACCGCTGATGTTTTTCTCTTGCATAATTACATTCGCTTGGACAAGCGTTAGAGAGAGGTATAATAATGAAAAACTTTAAGCATGATTTGAGCCTTAGAATAGCCAAATTGATGCCGATCATCTTCGCCACGGTTCCGTTTGCGTTCTGCTGGTACGGATACTTTGCAGAGAGTATCATGTCGCCTTATTTTAACAAGGGCAATTGGATGATAATCGCTCTGTTCGCGGCGTTGTATGTTGCTTTTGCGAGGGTGTATGACGCGTTCCTTGTTTCTATAAACAGAATTTCGGAGATCGCCTACAGCCAGTGCCTTGCAGTGCTGCTTTCGGACGCGATGATGTTTGTGGTCATCTGGCTTCTGAACCATAGCTTCCCCGACATCATCCCCTGTCTGATAACTCTGGCGGTGCAGCTTGTGCTGGTCGTGCTGTGGAGCGTTATTGTACATAAGTGGTATTTCGCTTCCTTCCCGCCGATCAAGACGGCGATCGTCTACAGCGAGCATTATAACGTTGCGTCGCTGCTGCACCAGTATGGGCTGGAAAAGAAGTTTGACGTGCAGGCGGTGCTTGATGCAGAGGATTGCGTTGGAAACATTGAGCAGCTTGAGGACTTTAAGGCGGTGTTCATCTGCGGCGTCAACAGCCACGACCGAAATCAGCTGCTAAAATATTGCGCCGAAAAGGGTATAAGCGTTTACCTCCTGCCCCGTATCGGAGATATTATCATGAACGGCGCTAAGCGTATGCATATGTTCCACCTGCCGATGCTTCGTGTCGACAGATGGAATCCCAAGCCCGAGTATAAGATCGCAAAGCGATTGTTCGACATCGTGGCAAGCCTTATCGTGCTTGTTCCGCTGAGCGGAATAATGCTGGTTACCGCGATCGCCATCAAGGTGACCGACGGAGGACCTGTGTTCTACAAGCAGGACCGCTTGACCAAGGACGGCAAGGTCTTCAAGGTGCTGAAGTTCCGCTCGATGAGGGTGGACGCCGAAAAGGACGGAGTGGCAAGGCTCTCGACGGGTGATAACGACGACCGCATAACACCCGTCGGACGCATCATCCGCAAATGCAGGATAGACGAGCTGCCGCAGCTGCTGAACATTCTCGGCGGCAGCATGAGCGTTGTGGGACCGCGTCCCGAGCGCCCTGAGATCGCCGAGCAGTATGAGGAGGAGCTGCCTGAGTTCCGCCTGCGACTGCAGGTCAAGGCAGGACTGACGGGCTACGCGCAGGTCTACGGCAAGTATAATACGACGCCGTACGACAAGCTGCAGATGGACCTGATGTACATAGCAAAGCCCAGCTTTATGGAAGATCTGCGAATTATTTTCGCAACGATAAAAATTCTCTTCGTGCCCGAAAGCACCGACGGGATCGCCGTCGGCCAAACCACCGCAATGGGCGAAAAAGAGAGCGTAGAAGTTACATATTACGAGGAAGAAAAGGTTACCAAATAGGCTTGAGTTGAAGCGCGTCCCAAATTGCTGTTGCAAGGGGTGATGTTGCTTCGGCGCCGGATGAAGTTGCAAGGAGGACAGATCTTATGAGCGGTAAACCTGCGTGCGTAAGCATTATAATGGCGGCCTATAACGCTGAAAAAACAATAGCGACTGCTATAAAGTCCGTTCTTGCACAGAACTTTACGGATTGGGAACTGTTAGTAATTAACGATTGCTCCAAGGATAACACGTCGTCGGTCGTTCGCGATTTTACGGAAAAAGACGATCGTATTCAATTGCTTGAAAACGAAGTCAACAGCGGCGTTTCGCTAAGCCGAAAGCGTGGCATGGAGGCTGCGCGCGGTGAGTGGATAGCGGTTTTGGACAGCGATGACGTGTGGGCACCGGATAAACTTGAAAAACAGATAGCCCTTGCAGACGGTACGGGAGCAAAGCTGGTGTTTACCGGCTCCGCATTCATGGATGATAACGGTGATAAGCTTGATTGGCAGCTTCATGTACCTGCAGTGCTTACATACCGCCAACTGCTTAAGCAAAATCTTGTGTCGAACTCATCGGTGCTTGTAAAAAGAGAGCTTTATCAGAAGCATTATGCTGTCGGCGATAATATGCATGAAGATTTTGCCGTATGGCTTGGGATCACAAAAGAAGGATACCATGCGTACGGTATTGACGAGCCGCTTTTGATATACCGCTTGGCAAGAGAGTCAAAGTCAAGCAATAAGCTAAAGGCGGCAGAAATGAATTGGAGGACGTACCGATATATCGGTTTGAATATTTTCTGCGCTGCGTACTATATGTGTTGGTATGTAGTAAAGAGCCTTCTTAAATACAGGCATTTGAAATAACGGGCCTGATCGACAGATCTCAAACAAATGATAACGAAAGAGGAAAACAAATGAAAGTATGTTTTATAAATCCGCCGTTCAAGGCTGAATACGGAAAGTTTTCTCGCGAATCCCGCAGCCCGTCGATAGGACACAGTGGCGTGCTTTATTATCCGTTGTGGCTGATTTATGCCGCCTGCGTTGCTGAGAAAAACGGGTTTGAGGTCGTCTTTATCGACGCCCCCTCCAAACAGATGAACAAAGAGCAGACCTTGGATCGTGTCCGCAGTGAAGCGGCAGATGCAGGGCTGTTTGTGTTTGATACGAGTACTCCGTCGATCTACAGTGATGTAGATTTCGCCGCAACCGTGAAGGATATGTATCCGAATGCATTTACCATGCTGGTAGGCACCCACCCGTCTGCCACAGCCGAAGAGACCATGGGCATCAGCGACAGGATAGACGGACTTGCCAGACAGGAATATGACTACATAGTAAGAGATACCGCAATTGCGATCAGGGACGGTGCCGACCTTTCGGACGTTAAGGGCTTGACCTGGCGCGACGGAGAAAAGATCGTTCACAATGAAGCGGCTGAGCATATTACCGATCTGGATGAGATCCCTTATGCTGCTGACTTTATTAAACGGCATTTGACTGTGACCGATTATGTTTTCCCTGCTGCAGCATTCCCGTCTATACAGATCTTTACGGGACGCGGTTGTCCTGCTCAATGCAACTTCTGCGTATATCCGCAGACCCTGCACGGACATAAATATCGTCTTCGCTCACCGGAGAACGTTATCGGGGAGATCGAGTATATAATCAAAAATTTCCCCGAAGTAAAGGAGATCGTCTTTGAGGATGACACCTTTACGATCAACAAAAAGCGTGTCACCGAGATATGCAACCTGATTTTAGAGCGGAAGATAAAGATCCGTTGGCTCTGCAACGCCCGAGTCAACCTCGATTATGAAACCATGTGCCTGATGAAAAAGGCGGGCTGTCATTTGATAATCCCCGGCATCGAGAGTGTAAACCAGCAAATACTGAATAACATTCGCAAGGGCACAACGGTGGAGCAGATCGAGAGGTACATCAAAAACGCAAGAAAAGCGGGACTTATGATCCATGCCTGCTATATGGTCGGTAACGAGGGCGAGACTCACGAAACGATGGAGGCTACGCTGAAGGCGGCAATGCGGTTCAAGACCGATACTGCTCAGTTTTTCCCGCTTATTCCCTATCCGGGAACAGGTGCGTATGAATGGGCCAAGAGCAACGGTTATATCAACGGTAAATATGATGAGTACATTCATGAGGACGGCACCCTAAATTGCATTATAAACACGCCTGAGCTGAGCGCGCAGGAGCTGGTGGATTTTTGCCAAGCGGCGCGCAAGAAATATTATCTGCGTCCCTGGTATATCGCCCACCGTGTGTGGCGTGGCCTGAGTGATCGGGAGGATCTCAAGCGCTCCTTTAAGGCGTTCGGCAAACTCAAGGAGACCCTGTTCAAATGAGCGGACTGAGTGATATAAACGGAAAATACAGGATCCATGTTATCAGCACGGCTAACGGACAGATCAATGAAGGCATGCGTAACGTTGCAACACACGTTGCCAAGGCCTTCGAAAAGGATCATGAGGTCCGTTACTCAGGGCTCAGGGATATCGGATCTATTATAAAGAATGGCAAAACGTGTGATACCACCTTTGTTTTTGCCCGTGCGAACAAGCTTGTGTATTGGCTTGGACGCGCTGTAGGAATGTTCAGTAAGAATCTCTGGATCGTTTGTGTGCAAAAGCCGGACGCAGAGTTTTCAAGGCTGACGGAAAAGCATCCGTTAAAGGCAAACTACCTTACCCTTGTAGAGAAGGATCTGGAGGACGTAGCCGTTCGCTCGGGATATCAAAAAAGGACCTTTGCGGTCGGTATCAAGTCGGACAAATTCAGTCCGGTCGACAGCCATCGCGCGAACGAGCTTAAGAAAAAGTACGCAATAGCTTCTGATAAGCCGCTTGTCATTCATGTGGGCCATTGTTCTGCGGGACGTGGACTTGAGGATTTCGCCGCTATTACTGATGCTGAGCGGATGGTGGTCGCTTCGGGAATGTTCGAGAATCCCGAAACTGTGAAAGCGTTGGAGGATGCCGGAGTGAAGATTCACAAGGGCTATCTTGAAAATGTGGAAGAAGTCTATCAGATGGCGGACGTCTATTTGTTTCCGACCCATTCCACAGAGTTTGTTATCTCTATTCCGCTGTCGGTTATGGAGGCATTGTCCTGCGGCGTGCCGGTCGTTGGATACAAGGATTTTGAAAATCTTGCAGCTGTTTCGGCGGAGAAGGATGCCGTCATGCTGGTAAACGACAAAACAGAATTAAACGACGCGGTGTTAACAATGGCCGGCAAGAAACGGCAAAAGAGTTGCCTGATATCTCCGAAGACATGGGAGCAGGTGGCTCAAGATATGTTAGATATTGTGAGGGGAAGCTGAAAATGAAGCCTGCGATGATCAGTTTTATGGGGCTGGACGGCTCAGGAAAGTCAACAAGTATTGACTATGCATATGAGCAGCTTAAAGAGCGTGGATACAAGGTTGAGATAGTGCGTGCCGCCTATGTTGTTGTTGTACTGCGCGGCATCATCAAGCTTGGCAAAAAGCTTTTGATGAAAAAGGAAAGCGATCCGTTCAGCGGTGATTATCGCGCCTACCTGGAGAGCATGAGAAAGCAGGCTCAAAAGGGCGGAGTGTATAAGATATTTTCCTTTTTAACAACGTTAGAGTTTAAGCTGCAGATATTTTTCCGCATCCGAATGAAGCGATTCTTTGGTAAAACGCTTTTGGTTGACCGTTATATCTACGATAATATCGTAACCTATGCTGCCAACCTTGATCTTGGCGAGGAATACATGGAACAGACTATGAACGGCAAATGGAAGCGTGCGCCCCGTCCTGACAAGATCATTTACATAAAGACTCCGGTGGAGGTCTGCTGCAGTCGAAAGGACGATATTCCTGACCCGTTGTACTTGGAAATACGAAAGCCGTTGTATGAAAAGGTTGCCGATATGTACGGCGCAACCGTGATCGCAGGCGATCAGGATAAGCAGAAGATGCTCGATGAGGTCATGAAGGCAGTTGAGGACGTGCTGCCACCCCTTAAAAAGTGATCACAAAGACAGATAACAAGTGAAAAGTTCATCGTGACGGGAGAGAAACAATGATAAAGAAACTGATCATATTGGGCATTGACGGAATGGATTGGGATATGGTCGCGCGGTACAAAAATGATCTGCCCAATCTTTACGGACTTATGGAGAAAAACGGATTTCCCCGTCTTCGTTCCGTCTTTCCGGCGGATACAACGCCTGCGTGGTCTACCATTTATACGGGGCTTGACCCGTCCGAGCATGGCATCATAAACTTCGTAAATGTAGGCGCCAAGGACAACACCTATAAGCCCTTGGTGTTTGATGATTCCGCTTTCAAAGGAAAGGCTTTCTGGGACGTGCTGAATCAGCACGGATTGACCTGCGCCGTTATCCTGCCCATGAACATTAAAGAGGGCTGGGAGATAGACGGCCTTATGATAACGCGGCCTTATGAGGACAGGATCAGAGTCTATCCTCAAAGCAAAGAGGCTGTATATAACCCTCGTTTTGATATTCTCGGAACAGAGGGTAAGTTCACCTCGGAGAAGGACCTGCCGGGTCTGCGCGATGAGTTTTTTGCAAAGGTAAACGAGGAGATCAGGCTGACGAGAGCGGTTATAGAAAACGAAGAGGTCGACGTGCTGTTTTCCTATTTTTCGACTACCGATGGCATACAGCACGATTTTTGGCGTCATTGTGATCCCGATCATCCTGAGTATCCCGGACCGAACGAGCATGACAACGTTATCCGCGATATGTATATGGTCATGGATGAATATGTCGGCGAGGTCATGCAGAAGCAGCCTGACACACCTCTGCTCATCATCAGCGACCACGGTCACGGAGCAAGGCCGGTGTATACCGCGAGAATAAATGAACTGCTTCGTCGCGGAGGTTACCTTGCGCCAAAGGGCGGCGGAGACGGTTCAAAGCCTTCGGCTAAGAAAAAGGTTAAAAAGACGATCAAGAAGTTAGCTATAGGAATTGTTAAGGGAATAGGACTTCCTAAATGGGCAATGAAACTGGCTAAAAGGTTTCCGGTTTGGAAAAGTCTGTTTGCCTCGGGCGGAGATTTTGATTGGGACAATACAAAGGCATATCTCAGTGACCTGAGCGCATTGAAGAATTACAGCTACGGCGGCATTCGGTTGAATGATAACGTTGAAGATAAGGATGCCCTTGCTGACGAGATAATTGAGTATCTCAAGCCCATAAAGATCGAAGGGGAAGACAAAAACCTCTTTGAATGGATAGTGCGTACCAATACTTTTTATCACGGACAGCATTTGAATAAATATCCCGAGATAATCTATCAGATGGATGAACGCTGGGGCGGAGAATGGGAGCTCGGTCAAAACGTCTTTGAAAAGGGCGGCTTTATGTACATGATGTCCCCCGGCGGACATCGCTGGCGCACTGCGATCCTGTGCACAGATCATATCGAATTAAAAAAGAAGAATCATGAAATGACAGATGTCTATAGAATTATTATGGACACGCTTGGAATTGAAGGGTGAATTGATGTCAAAAAAAGTGCTTGTCTGGGAAACACTTGCGACCGTTTCGGGCGGTCAGAAAATGACGCTGACGGTTTTGGATATGCTGTC
>CAZDIN010000048.1:0-7517 GCA_964505515.1 uncultured Eubacteriales bacterium
GCCGTTTCCTGTGATAATGCAGGTGTTGTTCTTGAGGTTAACTCCGAGACTGACTTCGTTGCCGGCGGCGACGGCTTCAAGGCGCTTTGTCAGGATATTGCCAAGGTTGCTCTTGAGCAGAACCCCGCTGATGTTGATGCCCTGCTCAACTGCTCTGATAACGGCAAGACCGTTTCCGAGATGGTTCAGGACTACTTCCTTGTTGTTCGTGAGAACATGAAGGTTCGCCGTTTTGCTCGCCTTGACGGTGTTGTTTCTAACTATGTACATGCAGGCGGCAAGATCGGCGTTATCGCTAAGTTTGATACTTCCGCTGAGATCGCTGCTAACGATGAGTTCAAGATGATGGCTAAGGACATCTGCATGCAGATCGCCGCTGTCAACCCTGCTTATCTTGATGAGGCTTCTGTTCCTGCTGAGGTCCTTGAGCATGAGAAGAACATTCTTATCGCTCAGATGAAAGAGGATCCGAAGATGGCTAACAAGCCTGAGGCTGTCCTTGAGAAGATCGTTACCGGTAAGATCGGCAAATACTACAAGGAAAATTGCCTGCTTGAGCAGGAGTTCGTTAAGGACGGCGACATGACCGTTGCTAAGTATGTCGAGTCTGTTGCTAAGAAGCTCGGCGGCGAGATCAAGGTCGTTGACTACGTCCGTTACGAAAAGGGCGAGGGCTTGCAGAAGAGAGAAGACGACTTCGCAGCCGAAGTTGCAAGCATGGTAAAATAAATGTAATCAAAAATTACCGAAGTGCTATTACACTTCGGTAATTTTTTTTTGTTTTTTATGTTAACAGATACTTTACATATTCTCGGTTATATTGTAAAATAGAGATAATATATTAGGAGGTGGTACCGTGTCTACTGTATATAATCGAATCCTTCTCAAGCTCAGTGGAGAAGTGATGGCCGGAGAAAAGGGTACCGGTTTGGATTTCGACACTGTTTTAACCATTTGTAAGAGTATTAAGAAGGTCGTTGACCTTGGCGTTGAGGTTGCTATCGTTGTAGGCGGCGGTAACTTCTGGAGAGGCCGTTCAAGCGGTAAAATGGACCGCACCCGTGCCGACCACATGGGAATGCTTGCAACTGCAATAAACGCGCTCGCCTTATGTGATGCGCTCGAGCAGCTTGAGGTTCCTGTGCGTGTGCAGACTGCTATTGCGATGCATGAGGTCGCTGAGCCGTATATCAGAAACCGCGCTGTTACCCATCTTGGAAAGGGACGTGTTGTCATTTTTGGCTGCGGTACAGGTAACCCCTTCTGTTCGACCGACTCCGCTGCAGCACTTCGTGCGTGTGAGATCGACGCTGATGTGATATTTAAGGCAACAAATGTCGATGGCGTTTATGACAGCGATCCTAAGCTTAATCCTGACGCGGTGCGTTTTGATGAGATCAGCCTTGCGGAAGTTGTTGAAAAGCGCCTGCATGTAATGGACACCACTGCCGCTGCTATGTGTTTGGAAAATGATATACCGATCTTTGTCTTTAACCTTAATGATCCGGATAACATTGTCCGTGCCGTTCAGGGCGAGAGAATTGGAACGATCGTTAAATAATTTGAGATAGGAGAGAATTGACATGAAAGAACTTATGAATTTAACCGAAGAAAAGATGTCCAAGTCTGTTAAGGCGTTGGAGAGAGAATTTGCTTCTATCCGCGCAGGTCGTGCAACTCCTGCGGTTTTGGACAAGGTGCTTGTCGATTACTATGGAGTACCCACCCCGATCGAGCAGATGGCTGCGGTTTCAGTTGTAGAGGCTCGCTCTCTGGTTATTCAGCCTTGGGACGCTTCCACAGTCAAGACCATTGAAAAGGCTATCCTTACATCTGATATCGGTATCAATCCTCTCAATGACGGAAGATCGATCCGTTTGAATTTTCCGCCGCTTACCGAGGAAAGACGTAAAGAGATCGTTAAGGACGTTCGCAGAATGTCTGAGGACAGCAAGGTAGCCGTTCGCTCCATTCGCCGTGATGCCATCGAAAAGCTTAAAGCTATGAAGAAGAACTCCGAGATTACCGAGGACGATGTAAAGAAGGGTGAGAGCGATATCCAGAAGCTCACCGATAAGTATGTTAAGATGATCGACGACAGGACTTCTGAAAAAGAAAAGGAAACTCTTGAGATCTAACAAAAAACGGGACTGTGACGGTTACAGAGTTGCAGTCCTCTTTTTAAGAGGGAAAGTATGAGCATATTCAAAAAAAGCTGTAAGGCAGAATTTGATCCGCAGCGGCTACCGGTTCACATCGCGATAATCATGGACGGCAACGGCCGTTGGGCGAAAAAACGCGGTCTTCCGCGTTCAGCAGGTCATTCTGCAGGTGCATCGACCTTCAAGAATATCGCACGATATTGCAATGAGATCGGCGTTAAATACCTGACCGTCTATGCTTTTTCAACTGAAAATTGGAAACGCCCTAAGGAAGAAATCGACGGAATCATGAATCTTTTGCGTGAATATCTGATCGATTCCGCTAACTTCAAGGGCGAGAACATACGGCTGACCTTTATCGGTGATCTGAGCCGATTGGAGCCGGATATACTCGATTTGATAGATAACGCTGAGAAGGACTCGCAGGACGCGACCGGGTTGCAGGTCAACATTGCGCTCAACTACGGTGGCAGGGATGAGATCGTGCATGCTGTGCGCCGAATTGCAGAAAATGTTTCTCAAGGGCAGCTTGATATATCCGATATCAACGAGCGGATGGTTTCGGATAGCCTGTATACCGCAGGTATGCCCGATCCTGACCTTGTGATTCGTCCGAGTGGAGAATATCGCTTATCTAATTATCTTGTGTGGCAGACGGCGTATGCTGAGTTTTGGTTTACCGATGTGCTTTGGCCTGATTTCAGCAAGAAGGATCTCGATGAAGCCATCATTGCTTTCTTGAAAAGAGATCGTCGTTTCGGTAACGCGAAGTAAAAGGAGGTCATGACTGTGAAAGTAAGAATTATAACTGCCGTTGTTGCAATTGCAGCAGTTATCGGATTGCTGTTTTTGCATAATACGATCGCAATCAGCATCGTGGTTGCATTGTTAAGCTTGCTTGCAGGGCTTGAGGTGCTTAACGTCACTGGTACGGGTAAAAATCTGTTTTTTATGATTTCCACCTTTGTATATATGGCGGCTTATCCTTTTTTTGTTGGGGGATACCTTTCTTTCATCGATTATAAAACGCTGATCGTCATCTATTTTCTGGCCTTTGCCGTAAGCCTTTTGATAGGCTTCGACCCCTCGACACTCGAAAGACGCTTCGTCGCCTTTGTAATGAATGTTTTTGTTTCATTCGGTTTTAGCTCTATTATCAGAACGCTTAAGTTAGAACATGCCGTGTTCTTTTTCCTTGTATCAGGCTTTTGTGCATGGATGACTGATACCGGTGCTTATTTTGTAGGCACTTTCCTTGGTAAGAGAAAGCTTTGCCCTGTTCTAAGCCCAAAGAAGACAGTTGAGGGCGCTATTGGCGGCTTGGTCATATCCGTAGTTTCAGTTATGGCGCTGGCAGGGGTCTACGCATCCTTGTTTGAAACAGCGCTCAAGGTGGCGTATCTGCCGCTTGTGTTGGGAACGATCGTTGCGTCGGTCGGCGGAATGGCAGGCGACCTGTTTGCGTCGGCTGTTAAGCGTTGCTATGGCGTTAAGGACTACGGCAATCTGTTCCCCGGTCACGGAGGAGTTGTCGACCGCGTTGACAGTGCTTTGTTTACATTCCCGATCATATATCTTATCAATCAGTATTTCGCATTTATAGTTTGATCTGAGGAGGTGTGCAGAATGAAAAACATAGCGGTTTTGGGTTCGACCGGCTCAATCGGAACGCAGACCTTGGACGTTGTTGAAAAACTCGGAATGTCAGTCTGCGCACTGACTGCAAACAGCAGGATAGATGTTCTCGAAGATCAGTTACGAAAATTTAAGCCTCAGTATGTAGCAATCGTGGACGAAAAGGCTGCCGCTGAGTTTAGGAACAGAACTCGTGATGTAAGTTATAATCTGTTGACAGGTATCGACGGTGTATGCGAATGCGCAGCCTTGTCTCAGGCAGATGTTGTGCTGAACTCGGTCGTGGGTATCGCCGGACTTCGTCCTACCCTCGCTGCTATCAATGCAGGCAAGCCTCTCGCACTTGCTAACAAGGAATCGCTTGTTACAGGCGGCGAGCTTGTCATGAAGGCGGCTCGCGACAACAACCTGCCGATACTTCCCGTTGATAGCGAGCATTCGGCTATATTTCAGTGCCTTAACGCCGCACCGCCGAGCAGAAAGCTCGGTAAGATCATTCTAACTGCTTCGGGCGGCCCGTTTTTCAGCAAGACAAAGGATGAACTGAAATCCGTTACCGTTGAACAGGCTCTCAAACACCCGAACTGGAGCATGGGTTCAAAAATCACGATCGATAGCGCAACAATGATGAACAAAGGGCTTGAGGTTATCGAAGCGGTACATCTTTTCGGAGTTACCGCAGATGATATTGAGGTAGTGGTACACCGCGAAAGCCTGCTTCATTCGGCGGTAGAGTTTGAGGACGGCTCTATTATCGCACAGATCGGCGTTCATGATATGCGCGTGCCGATCCAGTACGCGCTTACCTATCCCTATAGGGCAGCTGCTCCGTGCGAGCGTCTTAGTCTGACTCAGGCGGCGCAAATGACCTTTGCAAAGCCTGACACCGAGACCTTCCAATGCCTGTCAGTCTGCATTGATGCCATTCGCTGCGGTGGATTGAAGCCTGTTGCGGCGAACGGAGCAAACGAAGAGGCTGTCGCCTTGTTCCTGAACAGAAAGATCGGATTTTTGCAGATCGGCGAGCTTGTCAGGATGGCAACCGACGCGCAGACTGTCGGTTGCGTGAAGTCGGTCGATGACATTTTTGATGCTGACCGTGCGGCTCGGGAGTTAGTTTTGACCCACGCTTAACGAATAGAAGGGAAATGATCGTTATATTTTCGTTTATTTCAACTGTATGGAATACCGTATGGCCATATTTAGTCGCTGTGCTGGTGTTATTTTTGGTAATAATCATTCATGAATTCGGTCATTTTCTGTTTGCTAAGCTTAACGGGATCCGCGTTAACGAATTTGCAATCGGCTTTGGCCCTAAGCTTATTAAAAAGAAGATAGGTGAAACCGAATATTCACTGCGCTTGATTCCATTCGGTGGGCTTTGCGCTATGGAGGGCGAGGATGAAAACAGTACTGATCCGCGTGCCTTTAACAGTCGTCCTGCTTGGCGCAGGTTGCTCGTTGTAATTGCAGGTGCGTTGTTTAACCTTATACTTGGATTTGTTCTGTCGGTTGCTATAGTTGCGCCGCAGGAGAGATTTGCGACTACAACCGTTACAAAGTTTGACGAGAATGCTGTCAGCTGTGACTATGGTCTTGACGAAGGGGACACGATACTCCGAGCAAACGGCAGGCGTATCTATACTGTCTATGATCTGAGCTATATTTTTGGGTCGGACGAGGATGGATATATCGATTTTGTTGTCGAACGTAATGGCAAGGAAGTTGAACTTGATAAGGTGAAGTTTGACCTCGAGGAGCAGGAGGACGGAAGCCGTTATATCCGTCTGGACTTTTTTGTTTACGGCGAGGATAGAACGGTCGGCTCTGTGCTGAAAAACTCATTTAACACAGTCATGTCATACGGACGGATCGTCTTCATGTCATTGACCGATCTGCTTACAGGCAAGTTTGGGCTAAACGATATGAGCGGACCTGTCGGTATTACCGTTGCTATCGGTGATGCCGCAAGGCAGTCACTTTCGAGCGTTATCAACCTTGCCTGCTTGATAACGGTAAACCTCGGCATATTCAATTTATTACCCCTGCCTGCGTTGGATGGCGGTCGCGTCATTTTTCTGCTGTATGAGATGGTCAGACGCAAGCCGGTTCCGCAGAAATTTGAGGGAATAGTTCATACCGTTGGATTTATATTGTTGCTATTATTGATAGTTGTGATCTCATTTAAGGATATTATCGGCTTATTCATCTAAGGAGGGTTATTTGTGCGCAGAGTGTCAAGAAAGGTAAGCGTAGGCAAGGTATCAGTCGGTGGAGATGCGCCTGTCAGCGTTCAATCCATGCTGTGCGCTCCTTCTTACGATATAGAAAAGAATGTCGAACAAGCCATAAAATTGCAGGAAGCAGGCTGTGATATAATTCGTGTATCTGTTCCTGATGCGGAGTCGGTAGCATTGATCGACGCGCTGAAAAAGGCTGTTGATATGCCTGTGGTTGCCGATATACATTTTGATTATCGTCTTGCATTGGAATGTGTTGCTGCAGGAGTTGATAAGATACGCATTAATCCCGGAAACATCGGTGATGACAGTCGCGTAAAAGCGGTCGCGGACGCTTGCCGCCTGAAAAATGTCCCCATTAGGATCGGCGTAAACTCAGGCTCGTTGGAGAAATCCATTCTTGCAAAGCATAACGGCCCCACTGCAGAAGCGTTGGTTGAAAGTGCGCTTTATCATGCGTCTTTGCTTGAAAAGTTTGACTTTAACGATATTGTAATTTCTATTAAAGCATCTGATGCGGTCAGGACCTTTGACGCATATTCTCTTATCGCTCAGCAGTGCGATTATCCCTTGCACCTTGGCGTTACCGAGGCAGGTGCGCTTCGCGCAGGTATAATTAAATCATCCTGTGCTATTGGCGGTCTGCTGCTTAACGGAATAGGGGATACGATTCGCGTTTCCTTGACCGATGACCCCGTTGAAGAGGTAAAAGCGGGAATCGAGATCCTTAAATCTGTAGGTCTTCGCTCCGGTGGAGTTACCATTATATCATGCCCAACCTGCGGCCGCACAAGGATTGACGTTGTTGAACTTGTAAAACAGGCTGAAAAACGCTTGGTGGGACTGAAAAGGGACATCAAGGTTGCTATAATGGGTTGTGTAGTCAACGGACCGGGTGAAGCCAGTGAAGCTGACATAGGCATCGCAGGCGGTGACAAGTGCGGAGTTCTGATACGCAAGGGTGAGATCATCCGAAAGGTTGACGAGGACCGTCTGCTTGATGAATTGATCAATGAGATAGAGAGGATGTAAAGAGTGAGTAAGGTCCCTTTTTCGACTGTTTTCGGCGGCGTTTTTGATTATGCCTCGCTTGGCAATGACATCGAAAGCGTTTTTGTTACTCATGCTAAATTAGACCGCGATGAGCGGTCTGTTTCTATTGGGTTATCTATAAGCAAGCCGATTTCTCATGCGTGGTATCAAAGCTTACTCGATGCGATAGCCTCGGGCTTTAATTTGCGTAGGATCGAATGTGATCCGTCGTTTTCTGATGTTGCGCTTAATGAAAACGGCGTTAGGTTTGCTATCGATGAGTTGACGGTCAACAATGCATCCCTCGGCGGTATTTTTAATCGTTGTGCGATAACCGTTTCGGGCGAAAACATTACTATAGATCTGCAAAACGGCGGACTGTCAACTCTTGAATCCGTTGACAAAAAGCTTGAGGCTCGCCTAAGCAAGCTGTTTAGCATCAAGGTAC
>CAZDIN010000049.1:0-7486 GCA_964505515.1 uncultured Eubacteriales bacterium
ACATGATCAAGTGTGTTCAGGACGGCGAGGAGATCGTAACCGATTACTGCGGCACCATCGCTGACGGCTCTGTTGTTCTGACCGACGTCAACGAGGACGTTGCTGCTGAAGGCACCGTTGAGGCTATTGCCGCTGCTAAGCAGAAGCTCATCGACGGCGAGATCAACGTATTCGATACCGCTACCTTCACCGTTGAGAATGCTAAGCTTGAGAGCTACATGGCCGACGTCGACACCGATAATGACTACACTCCCGACACCGAGGTTATAAAGGACGGCTACTTCCATGAGTCTGAGTACCGCTCTGCTCCTTACTTCGATCTCCAGATCGACGGTATCAAGCTCCTTGACACCAAGTTCTAATCAAAATTAAAACCCAAACGGAAGGCGGGGCAGTGAGATTCTGCTCCGCCTGTCCTTGTTTTTTGTAAAGGGTAGTCTTGAAATATGCACCGACGTCGAGGGATGCGGATTTGAGGGCTATCAAACAGACAGAGGAGGAAGCATAAGTGGCAGGTAATGCAGCGATCGAGTTAAAGAACATAACCAAAACGTTTGGCAGCATCGTAGCAAACAAGGATGTCAGCCTTACCGTTAACCGAGGCGAGATACTTTCTATCCTCGGCGAAAACGGAAGCGGCAAGACCACGCTGATGAATATGATCTCGGGCATCTATTATCCCGACGAGGGTCATATTTATATTGACGGCAAGGAGGTCGTCATCCGTTCTCCAAAGGATGCCTTCCGCTACAACATCGGCATGATACATCAGCATTTTAAGCTTGTCGACGTCTTCAGTGCCGCGGAAAACGTGGTCTTGGGACTTAAAGAGGACTTTTTCAACATCAAACGCTCGGCTGAGAAGATCAAGCAGATCAGCGAGCAGTACGGATTTGAAATCGACCCGAACAAGAAAGTATATGAGATGGCCGTTTCCGAAAAGCAGACGGTCGAGATAATCAAGGTGCTTTATCGCGGTGCGGATATTCTTATCCTCGACGAGCCGACCGCAGTTCTCACGCCGCAGGAAACGCGTAAGCTGTTTGCGGTCCTGCGCCGCATGCGTGACGACGGAAAGGCTATCATCATCATTACCCATAAGCTGCATGAGGTGCTCTCCCTCTCCGATAGGGTCGCCGTCTTGCGCAAGGGTGAATATATCGGCACCGTCAACACCGCCGAAACTGATGAGAATGCTCTGACCGAAATGATGGTTGGCAAGAAGGTCAGCCTTGACATTAACAGGACAGAGCCGGTCGATCCTACCGACCGTCTGTGCGTTGAGCATCTCAACTGTGTCAGCAGCGAGGGGATCAAGCTCCTCAACGACGTTTCCTTCACCGCCAGATCGGGCGAGATACTCGGTATCGCAGGCATCGCAGGAAGCGGACAGCGTGAGCTGCTTGAGGCGATAGCAGGACTGCAGGTGCTTGAATCGGGCGAGATCCTTTATAACGACCCCAAGACAGGCGAACAAGAGGACCTGCGCGGCAAGACTCCCCTGCAGATCAGGGATATGGGAATCAGGCTTTCCTTCGTTCCCGAGGATCGACTCGGCATGGGACTTGTCGGCAACATGGACATAGTCGACAACATGATGCTGCGCAGCTACCGCAAGGGACACTCGGTATTTTTGCAGCGCAAGGCGCCTAAGGATCTGGCTGAGCATATCATCGAACAGCTTGAGGTGGTTACCCCCAGCGCGTCGACACCTGTACGCCGTCTTTCAGGCGGTAACGTTCAAAAGGTGCTCGTCGGACGCGAGATAGCCGCCGCCCCGACCGTTATGATGGCGGCATATCCCGTGCGCGGCCTCGATATCAATTCCTCGTACATGATCTACAACCTGCTCAATCAGCAGAAGGAAAAGGGAGTTGCCGTTATCTTCGTCGGCGAAGACCTCGACGTGCTGACCGAGCTTTGCGACCGTATACTCGTTATCTGCTCAGGCAGGGTAACGGGCATCGTTGACGGCAGAACCGCAACGAAAGAGCAGCTTGGCCTGCTTATGACAAAAACAGACAGCATTGAGACAGGAGGCGAGCAAGAATGACGACACATAAAAACAAGGTCCGCGAACCGCTTTTTCACATCGTAAAGCGTAACGCTCTTGTGTGGTGGCAGTCATGGCTGATCCGTTTAGCCGCAGTCGCCGCCGCGCTTATCGTTTCCGCCTTGGTGACGGTGCTCCTGACGGGAGAAAACCCCATCGGAGTATACGCAACGATGATCAAAGGTGCCGTGGGTACACAGCGCCGCGTCATGAACCTGCTGCAGAACACGGCAATGCTGCTGTGTATTTCGCTGGCGGTCACGCCTGCCTTCCGCATGCGATTCTGGAACACGGGTGCCGAGGGTCAGGTGCTTGTCGGCGGACTTGCGACAGCCGCTTGCATGATCTTCCTCGGGGATAAGGTGCCGACACCCCTGCTTATACTTATAATGGTCGTTGCCAGCGTGATCGCAGGCGCCGTATGGGCAGTCATTCCTGCATTTTTCAAGGCACATTGGAACACTAATGAAACACTGTTCACCCTGATGATGAACTATATCGCTATTCAGATAGTGTCCTATTTTACTTATATCTGGGCTGTGCCCAAGGGCTCGGGAAACATCGGCGTTATCAACAGAGATACCATGTCGGGCTGGCTGCCGAAGGTAGGCGGCAAGGACTACATCATCAATATTATCGTTGTTGCGGTGCTGACCGTTGCAATGTATATCTACCTTAAGTACAGCAAGCACGGATATGAGATATCGGTCGTCGGCGAAAGCGAAAACACCGCCCGCTACATCGGTATCAATGTAAAAAAGGTCATCATCCGTACCATGCTCCTTTCGGGTGCCATCTGCGGAATTGCAGGTCTGCTTCTGGTCGCAGGCACCGACCGCACCATCACGCGTGACACGGCAGGCGGCAGAGGCTTTACCGCCATTATGGTTTCGTGGCTTGCCAAGTTCAATCCGCTGTATATGGTCGTAGCGTCATTGCTGCTTGTCTTCTTGCAGAAGGGTGCGTCGGAGATCTCGACCGTCTTCGGACTCAACGACTCCTTCTCTGACATCATTACCGGTATAATCATATTCTTCATCATCGGCAGTGAATTCTTCATCAACTACTCCATTCGGTTTAGGCATTCCAAAAAGGAGGTTGAGTGATAATGTGGGCAACCTTTATTCAGCGTGCAGTCATGCAGGGCGTTCCGCTTCTTTATGGCTCAACCGGTGAGATCCTTACCGAAAAATCGGGTCACCTTAATCTCGGTATCCCCGGCATCATGTACGTCGGCGGAATAAGCGGAGTTATCGGTGCCTTCCTTTACGAGCGCAGTGCAGATGAGATCAACCCCGTTTTAGCGGTTTTGATTCCCTTGCTCGCCTGTATAGTCGGCTCGACATTCATGGGTCTGATCTATAGCTTCCTGACCGTCACCCTGCGCGCAAACCAGAACGTAACAGGTCTTGCGCTGACCACCTTCGGTATCGGCTTCGGAAATTTCTTCGGCGGCTCCCTTATCAAGATCACTAACAGTGACCTGCCGTCGATCAACCTGACTGCGACGAGCAACTGCTTCCGCGCGACCCTTCCGTTTGCCGACAAGCTCGGCTGGTTCGGTCAGGTGTTCCTGTCCTACAGCTTCCTTGCTTACCTCGCTATCGTAGTTGCACTGATAGCCGCCTTTGTGCTGAGGAGGACCCGAGTCGGTCTGCATCTGCGCGCAGTGGGCGAGAGCCCTGCTACTGCGGATGCGGCAGGAATAAACGTCGGACGCTACAAGTATCTCTCCACCTGCATCGGCAGTGCTATCGCAGGTCTCGGCGGATTGTACTACGTCATGGACTACGCCTGCGGAATCTGGTCTAACGACGCCTTCGGTGACCGCGGTTGGCTTGCCATTGCGCTGGTCATCTTCGCGATATGGAAGCCCGATTTCAGCATCCTCGGCTCTATCCTCTTCGGCGGACTTTTCATCGTCCACAACTATATCCAAAACCTCGGCGTTGCCACACAGGAGCTGTTTAAGATGACTCCCTACCTCGTTACCATCATCGTCCTTGTGGTAATAAGCATGCGCAAAAAGCGTGAGAATCAGCCGCCGCAGAGTCTTGGACTCAGCTACTTCCGCGAAGACCGCTAATATAACGTGTAATAAAAACGGCTTCTTTGGCATCTGCCAGAGAAGCCGTTTTTATTTGTGCGCACGGCCTAAAGCCCTCCTGTCCCCCAACATATATCTATATGCCGTCAAGATTTTTGATATAACGAACAAAAAACTTAAAAATCTGTTGCAATTATTTGTATATTGCGCTATAATATTTTCACAAGAGATGGGTGCGATCGGGGAAGACCTTAAAAACAGCGCGCGTCGCTTGCCCTGACACCGTCAAATTGACAGAATACGCCGACTCACCTCGGCAGAAACGGAGACATATATCATGAAAAACTATTCCCCTGACAAGATCCTGAATTTTGCATTGCTGGGCCACTCCAGCGCAGGTAAGACGACCTTTGCCGAAGCAGCCGCTTACCTGTGCGCAGAAGTTGAAAGAATGGGAAAGGCTGCTGACGGAAGCTTCTTGATGTACGGCGACGCCGAGGAGAAAAAGCGTTGTGTTTCCATTTCTACTTCGGTGCTGGCTCTTGAAAAGGGCGGTTATAAGCTGAATATGATCGACGCTCCCGGCCTGTTCGACTTTGTGGCCGGCGTGCGCGAAGCGGTGCGTGCCGCCGATTCGGCGCTGATAGTTCTGTCGGGTAAATCGGGCTTGAACGTCGGCGCGGAGCAGGCGTATGACTACTGCGTTGCAAAGGGAAAGGCGCGCGCCTTCTTCATCGGTAAGCTCGACTCGTCCCACGCCGCATATAACAAGGTCCTGAACATGCTGACCGGAAAATACGGTGCTGCGATATGCCCCGTCGTCGCTCCCTACTATAACGGCGAAACGCTGAGCGGATACGTCGACCTGATAGCAGGCAAGGCGTATACATATGACAACGGCAAGGCGACCGAGGTCGCTCTGCCCGATGACGCGAATATTGCCAACCTGACCGAGCTAATGCTTGAAGCAGTTGCGTCACAGGACGAAGCGCTGATGGAAAAATACTTCGACGGCGTCAAGTTGACCGCTGACGAGATCGTGTCGGGACTGAAAACAGGAGTCCTCGCAGGTGACATCGTGCCCGTATTCGCAGGCGCACAGCAGATTGCCGCAGGTGTCGACCTCACCCTTGATATAATGACCAAGATCATGCCCACCGCCGACACCGTTAAGGATAGCGGGGTCGTATGCGACCCCGACGGACCGACCGCGGCCATCGTTTTCAAGACGGTCGCCGACCCCTTCGTAGGAAAAATATCTCTCTTCAAGGTCGTGTCAGGATCGGTCAATTCCTCCGCCTCCCTCGTTAACGCACGCACGGGAGAGGAGCAGCGCATCGGTAAGCTGCTCACCCCTAAGGGCGCAAAGCAGATCGACGCTGCGGCTGTCGGCGCAGGTGACATCGGCGCCGTTACCAAGCTGAGTGACGTCATGACGGGCGACACCCTTTGTGACCCGACGAATAAGGTTACCCTTGACGGTGTTGAGTATCCCAATCCGACCTTGTCGATGGCTGTCTACGCCGTTAAGAAGGGCGAGGAGGAGAAGATCGCGTCAGGTCTGCTGAGATTGATAGAGGAGGATCCGACCATCAGGTTTGCGCTTGATCCCGAAACGGGCGAGCAGATCCTTTCGGGACTCGGCGAGTCGCACCTTGACGTCATCACCTCTAAGCTCAAGAGTAAATTTGCCGCAGACATGAAGCTCGAAGTACCCAAGATCGCCTACCGCGAGGCCATTCGCAAGAAGGTCAAGGTGCAGGGCAGACATAAGAAGCAGTCTGGCGGTCACGGACAGTTCGGCGACGTGTGGATCGAGTTTGAGCCGCATGACTCAACCGAAATGATATTTGAGGAGAAGATATTTGGCGGAAGCGTGCCGAAGAACTTCTTCCCTGCAGTCGAAAAGGGCCTGCGCGACTCCTGCGTTCGCGGAGTTCTGGCAGGATATCCCGTCGTCGGACTGAAGGCTACCTTGGTCGACGGCTCCTACCATCCTGTTGACTCGTCGGAAATGGCATTTAAGACTGCGGCGTCTATCGCTTATAAGACAGGACTTGCACAGGCGAACCCCGTTCTGCTTGAGCCTGTCGGCACGCTGACTGTTTTGGTGCCCGACGACTTCATGGGCGAGGTCATCGGCGATATAAATAAGCGTCGCGGCCGCGTGCTCGGCATGAACCCTGCCGAGAATAAGCTCAGCGAGATCGTCGCAGAGGTGCCGATCGGCGAAATGCACGACTTCTCGACCGCCATGCGTTCGGTGACGCAGGGCAGGGCGAGTTTCACCCTTGAGTTCGCGAGATACGAGGATATGCCCGAATCAATGGCAAAGAAGATCATCGAGCAGGCAAAGGTAGAAGAATAAAAGGTTTAAGCGCCACTGCTGGTTTGCAGTGGCGCTTTTTTGCAGGATCGGCATGTTACGTTAGGATAATAGGTGTTGTATATAAACTCAAAGAGGTGGCTCGATGAAAAAAAGATATTGACGATCGATAAGATAAAGCAGGAGGCTAAAAGCTACTTCTTATAAGGATGTTTAAGAGCAACAGATTAAAATTCTGTTGCTCTTATTTTTTTGATACTTTACATTGAAAATAAACTATGATATAATGTGTTCACCACACAAAAATCGAATATATGTCATCTTTTTTATAGAAGTGGGCATTTTACTATTGGTAAAAGTGCTGACTTCAGTTTTCCCATTTCTATATGGGATGACATTTCGATTTTGTGTGGTAGCAAATCGAAGTCGAGCATTTTTCGGTGCGTGGCTTCGGCTGCGCACTTTTTATTTTGCAAAACAGAAAAAGGAGGTTGTACAAAATGCTGGCTGGTTTTTTGAAAGTGTCGGGAATGTTGGTACTGAGACTTGTTTACGGCAAGAAATATGCTGAGAAACACTCGGAGAAATTTGGCTTGATGATTCTTCTGTCCTTGGCAAACGTTTTCTGGCTCTTAAGTGTCCTGTTTCTCGTTGCAGGAATTGCTGCTAACGATACAGTCATCTGTGCGATAATGGCTATCGGCTATCCTGTGGTTATCGCAATTTGGACGGTACTTGAAAGAAAGAAGCAAGACTAAATATAGGAGGGTTTCATATGGCTGTTATTTCTTTGGTATCGCTTGTAGTGAGTATTTTAGGAACTGTAATCTATGGCACATTGTTTTCTGGCTCTGGATTAACTTGGCTTTTCATTATTCTTGGTATTGCTTCGGTTGTGCTTCCTCCCATTGCAAAGAAGGTCCGAATTGAACAAGATAGAAAAGGCAAAGTGTTTGAAATTCTTGCCATTATTGTTGGTGGCTTTAATTTCTATTGCATATTCTTTGCCCTTACCTCCCTCCCTATTTTTATTGGTTATCTGGGTTGGGTTGGTTGTGGC
>CAZDIN010000050.1:0-7275 GCA_964505515.1 uncultured Eubacteriales bacterium
ACCGCAAGAGGGGTGGCGTAGCAACTTCAAATCCCTCTTTTACTATGCTCAGCTAATGCGGGGATTCTTATTTACTTTCGTCCTTAGGCAGTTCGATAAGGTCAACGACTACCTTTGATTTTGAGCCGTACACTAATATGCAGTCGGTGTAGTCCCCCTCTTCTACATAGAAGCAGTCAGTGTCGACATGAACTTCAACAAGTTTTCCGTTCTGCCTATATGTAAGTCTGTGTTGAGGTTTATAATTTCCGCGACCATGTCCGTACTTTACATCTTCGATCGTAAATCCGTTTTCTACAAAAACATACGCATTATTGTCTATATCATACCTGTATTTTGAATACTCCTTATACCACATGAAACCGCCAATTGCAAGCGCAACAACAAAGACGAGTGAGCCAACCGCCAATTTAATGTTATCCTTCTTTAGAGTGCTTTCCTGTCCAAGCTCTTTATTGATCCATTCTGAATGCTTGTTGCTTCTGTAAATAAACACAATAAAAAACACTGCTAAGCCCACTACAATCACTAATGCTATAGACAAAAGAATACCATCGCCGCGCATTCCCTTTTTTAGTATTTCAGCATATTCGTCATATTTTGAAATGTTGTCCAACGACTACCCTCCTGATCTACTCTCAGGATTTTTGGTGGCGAGCTTTTAGCTTGTTCAAATACTCTTTATTCTCGTTTTTTATCTTGACAAGTGTTACTGTCCACACTATTCCCAACGCCATCCAAAGCACGAATATCACCAGATTAAACACAGGGAAAAACCATTGGTCCGGCCACCAATCCGACAACGAAAAATAGTCAATTACGGCCTTAAGGCACCAGATAACAGACGCTATCACCCACAACACCGCGTTGTCAGCCATCTTCTTGTAGTGCTTAACGCGGTTATTCGGGTCGAACTCAAACGGATCGCCCTTTTTCTTGCGAAAATAGGCTACCCCTCCCCAAACGCACACGCATTCAAGCCCTGTCCGACGGGTGAACTCCTCATTTTTCAGCATCTTGCCCTTGTCAAAGTCTGCTTTGGGGAAATACTGCAGGATAGCATATTCATTCGGCCGACATTCCTCGAACTCGAACCTGTTCCATTTTTTTGAGGAGAGAACAAGTCCCCTCGACGCCATGTCGTTGAGCCACTTTTCCTCTTCGGCTGAGCCGAAAAACCTAAATCTTCTGCGAACGATGCTTGTCATGTTCCAACCCCTTGCTTACACTACGGAAAACGCATAGACTGCTATTGCAATGACTACCGCCAGCCCACATGCTGCGATGATGCTGATGGTCAAGAACAGCTTGCGGTATTCTGTTTTCGAGCAGATTCCGAGAACAAGGAAGGTTACAAACACGCCCAGCAGAAGTATTACGACAACAAACAAAAGAACTACAGCTCCGCCAAACCATAAGTCAGTTTCACTGTTTTCATCCAAAGGGTCTTCGCCGTAATACACCAGCTCTGCGTCGATCAGATCGGATTCAAGGGATGGATCGGTGATCTTATAGACATCAAGCTCGGTCGCTTCGTAGGGGGAGAAATCATAAGGATCTTCTATACCCGCCTGCTCAAAGTCAAGGTAATAAACGTAGTACAAGCCGGAGAGCACCATACCCTTGCACAGACTCATGCCTGATTCACTGCTTGCAGTATAGACATAATAGAAATCGCAAAAAACCAAGTCATCTTCATACAAAGTATCAGGCTTACCGAACAGAGCCTCATACGATGCTTTTACGGTGTTGCCCTCGGGATAAATGAAGTCAACTGTATATTCGCGGCTGTTTTTAAGGACGTTATATTCCATGAGGGAATCGCTGTTCATATAAACGACTCTTGCAGAGGAGCCGATCTTCATCTCAATATACGCCTCTATGATATTGCCGCTATCATTAGAGTAGAGTTCGACGCTCCTTATAGTTTTCGATTGTGCCTCGTTGAGTGTGACCTCGTTGTTAACGACGAAGTCACACTCAACATAAAGCGAGGTATCCTCCACCTGAATATAGGTGTCAGAATCAACATATAGTTCGCTGTAGTCGTCTGATAAGGTGATCGGTCCGCCTTCGGCAGCTACAGTGAACACGAAGCAGGAGCAGAGCACCAGCACTGCAACTGTTATTGATAAGATCTTTTTCATTTTATCCTCCTTAGCTGAGGTTGAGCTTTTTGTCAAGCATCCAATACTGCAGGGTATACAGCAGGGCGCAGACAAGTCCGATTATAAGAATTATCGCAAGCATCACCAGTGCAATCAACAGCTTGATACTCTCTTCGGGAACCGATTCAATCGCTATTATCAGGTCGGTAGTGACCGACAGGGTGAAGGTCTGGATAATAAAGCTTTGAACCATGTTCGCACCGTAATAGATTCCGATAGCCGCTATGGCCTTTGCCTTTTTCGCGACCACCGAGCCGAAGGTGATGCAGTTGAACAACAACAGTATCGAGTACACTGACATCAGGAATATCATCAGGATGAACTCTGCTATGTAGACAAAGGTATATCCGCCGCAAAAGTCAAGGACGCCGTGAATCATCATGTTCAGCCCTTCCCAGAACTCATTTACGCGGGCAAGGCCTATACCAAAAACTGCAACCAATCCCGAGATCATCACTGCAGCGGTCGCTGATGTAGTTATCACCGCAGTTATGATCTTGGAGTTGAGAAGCTGAGAACGCTTAACGGGCAGGGTGAAGGTCAGGTATCCCTCATCGGTAAAGAAGTTTTTATAAAACCTCACAAATATGAATACCATTGACAGTATCGAAAACGCGGAATAGGTAAAGACGGTGACGATCAGCATAACAACCGCTATTATGTAGACAAAGGGATTTACATATACCGTTTCGACGGTCAGCACCGACAGACTGAAGCCGCCTAAGACCGACATACCAATGGTGGTTACCGCCGCTATCCACCAATATTTCATTACCGTGCTTAGATCGTATTTCAAAAGTTTCTTTAGCATCTGAATACCTCCCTGAACAACTGATCCAAAGATTTTCCGCTTTCGTTTCGGGTCTCTTCAGCGTTGCCGCATTTTAACACAGTTCCTCCAAAGGAAAGGAAAACAAAATCGTCCAGCACCTGCTCAACGTCGGTTATCAGGTGGGTGGTTATTATTATCGACGCTTCGGGGTTATAGTTGCCGACGATGGTGCTCAGGATATACTCGCGCGCGGCAGGGTCAACGCCTGCGATCGGCTCATCAAGCAGGTAGAGCTTTGCATTCCGCGACATTACAAGTATAAGCTGCACCTTTTCCTTGGTGCCCTTTGAGAGAGTTTTGAGGTTTGCCTTCGGGTCGATGCTCAGGTCGGACAAAAGCCTATATGCCTTTTCAGGATCAAAGTCGGCGTAAAACTCTTCAAAATACCGCACCAAGCCCTCGACCTTCATATTTGTACTGAAATATGTACGCTCAGGCAGGTAGGACACCAGCGCCTTGCTCTTCTCACCGACGGGAAGCCCTGCTACAGATATTTCTCCGTACTCGGGCTGTAGTATGCCTGCTACGAGCTTTATGAGGGTGGTCTTACCGCATCCGTTAGGTCCCAAAAGCCCCACTATCCTGCCTGCAGGTACCTCTAAATTGAAATTGTTAAGCACACGAAAGTTCTTGTTGTACCCTTTCGTCAGGTTTTTGCACTCAAGAATGTTCATTCCTCTACCTCCTTGATCATCTCTATCGCTTGATCCAACGTTATGGACAGTTGTTCTATGCTATCAACAAAATTTTTCACGAGCTTTTCTGCCAATTCCCTACGGCAAATCTCAATCACTCGTACGTCCTCGGTCACAAATCGCCCTAAGGTGCCTTTTGAAATGATGATGCCCTCATCCTCAAGCTCGACAAACGCATGCTGAACTGTATTCGGGTTGACCGCCGCCTCCAACGCCAACTGACGCACGGTGGGCAGCTGCTCTCCGACCGAATATTCGCCCGATAATACCGACTTCTTGATACGCTCCGCTATTTGTAGATACACGGGTCTATCTGAGGAAAAGCTCCATGCCATAATTTCACCCCCTATCTTGTATTATTGTGCTAATACAATAATACAATACACTTTCCTCTTTGTCAATATTTTACTTTGATCAATATTTCTTTATCTTGAAAGCGAACGGGTTTTGTACTATAATATTCCTTGTAGCTTTGATTTTTTAATCAGGATGTATAAAGGAGCGCTTACAGGTGTTAAATAAAAACAAGAAGTCTATACGCATACCGAGCGAGGTTGCTTACCTTGCCGCCGTTGTGATCTTGTCGCTGTCGGTATCTATGCTCGCCGCCGCCGATTTCGGCGTTTCGATGATAGTTGCGCCTGCCTATCTGCTGAGCAAAAAGCTTGTGTTCCTCTCGTTTGGGCAGTGCGAGTATATCATTCAGGGGCTTTTGTTCGTCGTGTTTTGTATATTGATGAAGAGGATAAAGCCTGTTTATTTTATGTCCTTTGCAAGTGGTCTTGTTTACGGCGTTGTACTTGATGCATGGAGATGGGCCGTTCCCCTTTTCAATGAGGCGGTCACCCCTGCAGGCAGCATGGATATGCCGATTCGTATTCTGCTGTTCGTGGTTGGAGTTCCGTTGAGCTCAGTGTCTATCGCCGTGTTTTTCCACACCTATCTCTATCCGCAGGTCTACGATTTCTTCGTTAAAGGCATCTGCGAGAAATATAATATGGACAGGACACGCTTTAAGCGGATATATGATGCGGCCTTCTTTGCCGTTTCATGCGCGATGTCCCTAATGTTCTTCGGCAAATTTGTCGGTGTGGGGATCGGAACGATCGTTATCACGGCGGTCAACGGACTGATGATCGGCTTCTTTGACCGTCTGCTGAAAAAGCATTGTGAATTTGTGCCCTTATCGAAGAAATTTGCCTCTTACTTTGAGTTGGCCGAGAAGCCTGAGGAGGTCCGAGTATGAATTCGGTCGTATCTTATGAATACACCCTGCGCGCTAACGATTTCGATTGCCGCAACAAGCTGATGCCAAGCGCGATACTCGATCTCTTTCAGGACGCCGCAGGCAGACACGCGAATGAGCTCGGCGTCGGCTTCAGCGCTATGCTTGAGCGAAAGGTACTGTGGGTCATTGTCCGCGTGAGGTTTCAGGTGCTGCGCACGCCGCCCCTCTACAGTCGTGTCAGGGTCACTACATGGCCGCTCGCTCCCACAAGGGCATCCTGCCGCCGCGATTACATCATCGAGGATGAGCAGGGTCGGCCGCTGGTCAAAGGCACGTCCGACTGGGTGTTTATGCACTGCGAGGAGAGGCGGCTGCTGCCTGCAACCGATGTGTATCCGCTTGAGCAGTTTTGCGACAGGCTCGCCGTCGAGGACAAGACCGCAAAGTTGCGCGATTTTGAACATGAGGGCGAAGCCTACAATGTGACCGCAGGCTTCTGCGAACTTGACATGAACGGCCATGTCAACAACACGAAATATGCCAACTTCGTGTTGGATGCCGTTGGCCTGCGCGACGGTGAGGAGATCGAGTCCTTCCAGCTCGACTATCGCAAGGAGGTCAAGGCCGGCGAGCAGCTCTCGGTGCTTTCGCTCAGAAAGGACGGCGAGATCCTTGCCAAAGGTCTGGGAGAAGACGGCTCAATGCGTTTTGCATGCCGAATCGGGCTCAAGAGCCGCGTTTGACCGATATAGCACTTGAATTTTTCGCTCAGGTGTAATAAAATAACTGCAGATTCCATCTTAAAAGGAGGAGTACTGAATGATCTTAGCCATTGATGTTGGTAATACCAATATCACCCTCGGCGTCTATGACGACGAGCGATTGTCCTTTACCGCGCGCTTCGCTACCGAGGCGCATCGCACCACCGATCAGTATGCGATGGACCTGAACAGCCTTCTGACCCTTTACGGTGTCGGTCGCGATCAGATCACAGGCACTGCTATCAGCTCGGTCGTGCCTTCGGTTGGGTCCGCCCTGAAGGTTGCGGTGAAGCGATTGTTTAACGTTGATCCTGTGATCATCGGGCCCGGTGTCAAAACGGGACTGAACATTCGCATCGACAACCCCGCTCAGCTCGGCGCTGACCTTGTAGCAGGCTGTGTGGGTGCGTTGGCAAAATATCCCCTGCCCTGCATCATTTTCGACCTCGGCACAGCAACGACAGTATCCGTGCTGGACCGCTCGGGAGCAATGATAGGAGGGGCTATCGCCGCAGGACCTGCCACCACAATGACCGCTCTTGCGACCAAAACCGCTCAGCTTCCCTTTGTCGAGCTTGAGGCTCCGTCAAAGGTCATCGGCGCTAACACCGTCGATTGTATTAAGTCGGGACTCATAATCGGCGCGGCGGCAATGCTCGACGGGTTAGCCGACCGCATGGAAGAGGAACTTGGTGAAGCCGCCACCGTCGTGGCGACGGGAGGACTTGCGACCCGCGTCACCGCCCATTGTAGCAGAGAGATCATCATCGACGATAATCTTCTGCTTGACGGCTTGATGCAGGTCTACAAAAAGAACGAAAAATAGGCTTCGTTCAAAAGATCTGAACTACATCCCTTCAGGGAGCAGTATTGGAGGTATTTTTATGAAAAAAGGCAAAAAGCTAACTTTTCTCGCGGTTTTCTCTGCGGTAATCGCAGTCATCTCATTCCTGCCCATTCGCACGCTGGGTCTGGAGATCACTCTGTCGATGGTGCCTGTCGCTGTTGGCGCGATCTGTTTCGGCTCTGCCGCCGGTGCTTTTTTGGGCGGCGTCTTCGGCCTTGTGAGCTTTCTGCAGTGCCTCGGCTGGAGTCCCTTCGGAGCGGCGCTGTTGGCGATAGATCCGCTGTATACCTTCTTGGTATGCGTGCCGACGCGCATGCTTGCAGGTTGGCTGACAGGCCTTGTCTTCCGCCTGTTTGCTAAATGCAAAAAGGGTTGGGTGCGAGAGGCAGGCTTCCCTGTCGCAAGCTTTGCGGCGGCCTTGCTGAACACTGTGCTGTTCATGTCCACGCTGGTTTTGTGTTTCTACAACACCGATTTTATTCAGGGATTCGTCACCCAAATGGGCGCTGTAAATCCGTTCGTGTTTGTGGTGCTGTTCGTCGGCATCAACGGCGTTGTTGAGATGATAGCAGGTTTTGTTCTCGCTGCTCCCGCGTCGCGTGCAGTCACCGCCGCCCTCAAACACATAACTAAATAAGCCGTAAGGGTAAGGCGTTTCGGCCTTACCCTTTTTCATGCGCATAATGTTGAAAATGCAATTGACAATTTTCTTTGCGTGTGATAGAATGATTGAGCGCGATAAAC
>CAZDIN010000051.1:0-7196 GCA_964505515.1 uncultured Eubacteriales bacterium
AGGTCTACAGCCGTATCACCGGTTACTACCGTCCCGTCCAGAACTGGAACGACGGTAAGTCGCAGGAGTACAAGGACCGCAAGGTCTACGACATCGAGGGCTCCAAGCTTACTCATACCGGTGTGCTCGAAAAGCAGGAGGAATGTGCCTGCACAGAGTCCGACTCTGTCGACGCAACCTATCTTTTCACCACCGCGACCTGCCCGAACTGCAAGATCGCCTGTGCGGCACTTGATAAAGCAGGCGTAGAATACGAGAAGCTGCTTGCAAACGAGCATCCTGAGCTTGTTGCTGAGTTTGGCATCAAGCAGGCCCCCACTCTTGTGGTGGTCAAGGGCGGAATTGCCACTAAGTACGCAGGCGTTTCCGATATCAAGAAGATGCTCAACGCGTAAGCAAAGAGAAAATAACATAAACTTGTCAGGGTCGGTCGGCACGCATGCGGTGTGCGGCCGCCCCTGTCGATTATGGGGAAATATTATGTATGATATAATTGTTGTTGGCGGTGGTCCTGCGGGACTGACTGCCGCCGTATACGCCCGTCGCGCAAATAAGACCGTTCTTGTTATCGAAAAGGGCGGCTTCGGAGGTCAGATAACCTTTTCACCGAAGGTTGAGAACATCCCCGGCTTTGCCGAGGTTACAGGCAACGAGTTCGCCGAAAAGCTTGTCGAGCAGGTCTTGGGACAGGGTGCTGACGTCGAATGCGCCGAGGTGCTCGGAGTAACCGACGGCGATATCAAGACCGTGCATACCGACAGCGGCGACTTTGAGGGCAAAGCCGTGATTATCGCAACGGGAGCTAAACACCGCCTGCTCGGTCTGGATAGGGAAGAGGATTTCATCGGCGAAGGCATCTCTTTTTGCGCGGTCTGTGACGGCGCCTTCTATGAGGGCAAGACCGTCGCGGTCATCGGCGGCGGAAACTCCGCCTTGCAGGAGGCGTTGTTGCTTTCCGAGCTTGCCGAAAAGGTGTACGTCATTCAGAACCTCGACTGCTTTACGGGAGAGAGCAAGCTTGTCGACCAGCTTAATGCTAAGAAAAACGTTGAAAGCATATTCGGAACAGTCGTCGAAAAGCTGATAGGTGAGACCGAGCTTACAGGCATAAGGGTCAAGAACTCGGCAGGAGAAGCCTATGATATAACCGTCGACGGAATGTTCGTCGCGGTAGGCCTTATTCCGCAGAACGAGCCCTTTGCAAAGATAATCGAGCTAAACAGTTGGGGCTATGCCGATTCTGGCGAAGATTGCACAACAAAAGCCGACGGCTTCTTTGTTGCAGGCGACTGCCGCTCAAAGAGGATCCGTCAGGTTGCTACCGCGTCAGCGGATGGCGCAGTTGCAGCCCTTGCCGCCTGCGAGTATATCGAGAGCAAGGCGTTCTGAATAACCGTATAAAAAACACAGCCAACGGCAGTTGAGTCGCACTTCCTTACGGAGTGCGCCAAGGCATGGTTCTTGTATCAAAACTGAATATTTGATTTCGTTAAGCGGTATAGCTATTGGCTATGCCGTTTTTTGTTATACACCTTTTGAAAGTGTGTAATATATTATGAAGAATTAAAAAAGTCACACAAAACCTAATAGATATTGCGAAGTAACTTTTGCCTCTAAATTATATAACCGGTTAAGTATGTACAAAAAATATTTATTTTTATTGCTTCGCGTTGTCATATATGGTATAATTATTTCGTTTAGAACGATGGTGTGGAGGAATATCATGGGCAATTTATCTGGATACGAAGAAAAACAATTGCAAATTCAAGAAAAACTGGAAGCTGATCTCTCTATACTTCCTCAAATTTTTAAGAGTTACATCGACTCTTTAAAAAGTACAGGCAAAGCAGATTCGACTATTTACTCTTATTTATCTACTTTAACTGCGTGTATTCGCGGCATTATAAATAACTATTATATTTCTGACGAAAAGTTTTACACCAAAATCCTTGAATCGGATATTAAAGCATATTTTGATGCGCAAAACACCATTGGGATTCAAGCTTTACAGAGACATTGGTCTGTAATGAATTCTTTTTTCAATTTTTTAGTTGATAATGAAGCTATCAACTCTAATCCTATGCAGTCTATTAAGCGTCCTATAGGAAGTACCACCGAACGAAAATTAAAATTTCTTACTAGAAAAGAATTAGACCGATTTATCGCAACTATTAAACACAATCCAACAAAATTTACCGCTTTTAGAGATGAGGTATTAATTAAGCTTGCACTTACTACAGGAATTGATTTAGCTGACATAGTCAATCTTAATTATAATCATATAGATTTTGATAATAATAAAATTCATGTCTATAGTAAAAAAGGCGAACGATTGCTACCACTCTCTCCAACAATAGCTTTGCTTATAAAAAATTGGATTAAATTTAGAAATGAGTATTTTAAAGATAGTGATACTCCGGCTCTTTTTATTTCAACTCTCAAAAAGCGTTTGTCTGTATATACTGTTGGACAAATAATGGAAAAATATTGTGATGAAGCCAATGTCCCAATAATAACTTTTAAAGACCTTAAGTCTACTATGGTGTATTTACTTGCACTTGAGGGTGTATCAATGGAAGCAACTATGGAACTTTTAGGAACGAATGATTATTTGTCTATAGTTCAAGCATATGATGCCGCAATAAAAGAAAAAAACATAAATATTATTAATGCTATTGACAATCTGTTCAATCAACCCTTTTTAAATGCAAACAATTCCTTAGACACACCTCTCGTAAAACGGAATATGTCGATTGAAATTAAATCTCCTGAATATTCCAGTTATACTGGCGGAATAGAAGGATTTACAATTTTTGCAAACATCACAAATTTAACAGAAGAACCTTTAAAATTGAAATTAAAAGTTTGTTCTATTTTTATTAATGGGATGCTTCGAAATAGTGATTACATATATTCTGGATATAACTTTGACGAGGAAATTCTATTGCCTAATACAACACAGACATTAGGTAGGATATGGATTACCGATAAGTTATCAACAAAGAAAATTAAATCTGGAGATTATTTAATTTTATCGCTAACCGAAATCGATTCTAAAATTAATTATCAAATAAAATACATCTATAATGAAAATCATACCGGTGGTTTCTGGACGGAAGAAAATTGGTATGAACTTTCGGAAACATAAAGACATTTCCAACAAGTTTATTAAAAACTTTGGTCTATGTAAGATTTACTACAAAAAGTGCCATCAAAGAAGTTCGGTTAGTCCTTTGTCGGCACTTTTTAATAATTAACATTTATATCGTAATTTGTAATTTTCATTGTTCTCCGGCAAAGGTTAACAATTTAAGCAAATGATTGTTTACTAATTATACGAAACCAAATTATTTTCATTTTGAGAAATTAGAATTTTGAAAATTGATATATTATAAAGTTTAACGGAGACTACTTCTTTACGAAGTGTCTCCGTTGGCTGTGTTTTTTTTGTCTTTATTCAGAGTGAAGCTTGCTTACCGCCTTTTCATAAATATGACAACACCTGCTCCTCCGCCTGCAAGCACGACGCCGCATGCAGCAGGGATAGCCCAAGGTAAAACGCTTTTGCCGTCCTTTTCCTTGTTGCTTTTGTCAGAGTTGCCCGAGGCTTCCGCGCCGGTGTCGGACGCCTTGCTGTTGGCGGTGCTTTCGGTGGGAGGATCAGAGACGGCGGAACTGCTGTCGTCGGTTGATCCTACAGGCTCGCTTGCACCCGAAGAGCTGCTCTGCTGAGCAGAGGAGGTGCTGCTTGTGGCAGTTGATGAGGAATTGCCTGTCTGCGAGGAGGCCCCGCTTCCCGCAACGACAACGGCCGTGCCGCAGACATCACATTTTCCGTTTATATCAGCGTCGGAATGGGTCGCTTTGGAATTTGAGATCTCAGCGCTGCACTTTGTGCATATCTTCCAGTGCTCGTTAGAGCTGCTCTTCCAACCCGATGCAGAGTGCGCGACGGCGGCGATCACCACCGAGTCTTTGTTTGTGATCTCTTTCGTAGCGGCGGAATCCTCAAACCATTTTCCGCAGCTGCAGGTGTAGTATTCATTGTTGCCTTGAGCGGTGCATGTTGCAGCCTTTTTGCTGACGAGAGTAGTCTTGTGCTTATGATTAGGCTCAATAATGTTGACCGATATTACAAATTCGCGTCCAAGGCTTTGCATGGAATAACTGTATTTCGAGCCTGCAGGTGCCCCCATCTTATTGATGACCGAGGAGACGTTGTTGGCAAAATCGGTACGGAAGGTGTTGAGGTTGCCGGTTATATATACACGGGCGGTATTGTTGTTAGTCTTAAGAATATTAGCCAGCGAGTCTGCGTTAAAACCCGTGAAGGAAAGACTGTTTTTAACAAAATAGTTAGCGGCGGTAGCAGTGGCGTTCGGCAGATAATCAGTGAAATCGGTAGCAACATGGTCCTCGTTGATCTGCTTGGTTGTGACGTTGAGATAGGCATAGAAAACGGAATCGCCCTGATCGTCCCAGGTCACGTCGGTGTAGTACCATTTGTTGTCGATGGAAACGAGGTTCCATTCGTGACTTTCGGGGTTGTTGGTCGCAGGGTTGTTGCTGTAGCCCATAACGCACCACGCAGGGATACCTACCTCATGCAGAAGAAGCTGATAAGCCTTGGAATAACCGGCGCAGACAGCCACTCCCTCAACGAGCGCGCCGTAGGCGTTCTGGTCGTTGTCACTTCTGTCATAATCTACTGCGGCGGCAACGCGGTCGTGCAGGATCAGTGATTTTTCGTATTCGGATTTGCCGCTCAGCCCCTTTGTAAGCTCGCTGATCTTTTTCTCAAGGGCGGCCTTAGCGGAGGAAAGCTTGCTGCCCGTCATGGTGTACTGAGGCAGAACAGATATGACGACCTGATCGGTCGACTGGCATGTGCCTGAATAGCTGCCCGAAAGCCAGAAATATTCGGGATAATCGCTGTGGACCGCACTAAAGACGGCAGACATCTCGTCCCAGACGATAGTCTTGCCCGATTTTTTGACCTGTATCTCGGTCTGGGCATTAGCTATTCCCTCGACCAGACGGTCGTAAACATAGAGCAAGCCCTGCGAGTTGTTCATTTTTGAAAGAACGGTCCTGCCGTAACGAAGGTCGTCGTCTGCCGCAAGGGTTGGCAGAGGCAGAATCATCACAATGATTAAAACAGCAGAAAAAAACGTAAGCAATCGCTTAGCCATTCTCATGATCTCGCCTTCTTTCATATACTCATTTCATTGTAGCACAGTGTCGAGCAAACATCAATACAAAATATGCCAAAAGAAAACGCTGAGGCCTTGACATATTGCCAAAAGTGTGATATATTATCACGCGAATGATACGGGTCGGCCCCATGCCGATGTATATCATTTGTTGAAATATTAACGCAGCGACTGTTTTACACCCCAAAAAGCAAAAACACTACCGAGGATCCAGCAAGGTTTATACTACTGTATTCAGGTATGCGCTTGTTTTACAGGAATAAACATCTTCTTTAGGCAGGATCTTTCGGCTGAAATGCAGATAAAAGCAGCTTAAACAGCAAGGACCATCTGTCGATGAAGGCAGGTGGTCGCTTGTTGTTTAGTCACCAACGTATAGAAAACAGGATAAGGAGTTCCATAGAAATGATTACAGAGAATAACGCAATTTGGTCGGTCGTCGGAATGCTTGGCGTTATAATCGGTGCAGTTTTTATTGTGTTTTTCATTATTTGGCTGCATGATTTTCTGTTTGAGCTTAGAAACGTTAATGACGAGATAAACAGAAACGAGGGTAGAGAGCGCAAATACTGGACATCAAGAAGACGCCGCCTTTGGCTGTCGCTGATACCCTTCGTTCGTTGGCAAAAAAAATAACGGCAAACGCCCCTGACACATTATCTGTGTCAGGGGCGTTTTTATAAGTATAGCGTTATCTCTGTACTCTGCCCGAGCCGTCGCCGCCGGCGAGCTTTTCAACTTCCTGCACGCTGACTCTGTTGTAGTCGCCCTCAACCGAGTGCTTGAGCGCAGATGCGGCAACCGCAAACTCAATGGCATCCTTGGAGGACTTTCCCGAAACCAGTGAATAGATAAGGCCGCCGCCAAAGGAATCTCCGCCTCCTACGCGGTCAACGATGTGGAGGTGATAGGACTTCGAGAAGTAGTAATCCTCACCGTCGTAGAGCATGCCTGCCCAGTCGTTGTCACTTGCGGAAATGGAGGTTCTCAAGGTTATAGCAACCTTGCTGAAGCCGTATCTGTCGGCGAGCTGCTTTGCGACGCTCTTGTAGCCCTCATGGTTGAGCTTGCCGCCGTAGATGTCGGTGCCCTCAGCCTCAATACCGAACACGTCCTTGGCATCCTCCTCGTTGGAGATGCAGACGTCGACGTACTGACAAAGCTCGGTCATCGCCTTGTTGGCCTCTTCTCTTGTCCAGAGCTTGCCGCGGTAATTGAGGTCGCAGGAGATGGTCACGCCGCGCTTTTTGGCAGCCTTGCAGGCCTCTTTGCATATTTCAACTACGTTTTCACCTAACGCAGGGGTGATGCCTGTGAAATGGAACCAGTCGGCACCCTCGAAGATGCTGTCCCAATCAAAATCCGCAACGGTCGCCTGCTGAATAGCCGAATACTTGCGGTCATAGATGCAGACCGATCCGCGCTGTGACGCGCCCTTTTCGAGATAATAGATACCAACGCGCTCGCCGCCCCTGACTATCTTGGAGGTGTCGACGCCGAAGTAACGCAGCGAGTCGACAGCCGCCTGACCGATGGCGTGCTTGGGCAGCTTGGTGACATAGACGCTCTCCATGCCGTAGTTAGCAAGGCTAACGGCAACGTTTGCCTCTCCGCCGCCGAAGGTCGCCTGCATCTGATCGTTCTGGAAAAATCTGTAGTACCCATTGGGTGCAAGTCTTAACATCAGTTCGCCGAAGGTAACGATTTTAGCCATTTTACTTCTCCTCCATTTTTTCGAGTGCTTCTTTGACGAAGAAACTGCCGCCGATGGCCTCTATCTTATCGAAGGCAAGGAACTCGTCAATATTGCTTCTGTCAACGCCGCCTGTGGGGATAAATCTGACCTGCGGGAAAGGAGCGGACAGCGCTTTTAATGCGGCAAGACCGCCGTAAACGTTAGCAGGGAAGAATTTGACGGTCGTGATGCCGAGGTCGAGCGCCTGCATGATCTCGGTGGGGGTGACGCAGCCGGGGTAATAGGGG
>CAZDIN010000052.1:0-7150 GCA_964505515.1 uncultured Eubacteriales bacterium
TAGCCGTTTTCGGTGAGAGTGTTTTAAATATGGTAGCCTACCATGCAGTACCGGTACTTTTCGCCGTCTTCGGCAACAAAGGAAGTATATACATTGATAACCTTGTAATCCTTATCAAGCTGAAGAATTCGATTATTACCGCTGTCGGCGATCCAAAGTGTCTGAACACCGTCTCCGTCAGTGTAAACGGTCATATCTTCAGGCTCAGAAAGGGCGGTTTCAAGGCCCATATCCGTGTAGTCGACCGTCTTGTTGGGAACATATCCCAACGGTGCTGAAGTAGCACGGCCGTACGGGTCATAGTTGTAACCCATATAGGGTGCCGACGAAATTGCGGACGCCGGCACTGCCATAACCGAAATCAGCATTACCGCAACAGCAAGTATGCTGAAAATTCGTGCAACCTTTCTCATAATTATCCTCCATTCATCAAATTCAATATTTTGATTATTTCAAGCCCGAAGTAGACATCGTTTCCATAATGGAACTCTGGCTGAAAATGAACAGTGCGATCGGAGGAATCATCATGACCATCGATACCGCTGCGGCAGCTCCCTGACGGGAAACACCGCCGGCAACGATCTGGCTCATTGCGGTGGGCAGCATCTTCATGGGTTCATCGTAAATATATGTGGAGCCTGTGGCGTGCCACATCGACTGGAACTGGAATATCGCCAAGGTAAGCCACGCGGGCTTAACGTTGGGCATTGCAATACGCCAGAAGATACGCCACTCACCTGCGCCGTCGATTCTCGCTGCTTCCAGAACGGTGTCAGGAATGTTGGAGATCATGAACTGACGCATAAGGAACAGACCCATGGTTCCTGAAAGTGCAGGAAGAAGAACAGCCCAATAGGTGTTGATCATTCCGAGGTTGGCGATTATCAGATACTGAGGTATACCGATGACTTCGCCGCGGAACATCATTGCCCAAACTATAAGCTGATAGATGGCTTGCCTGCCCTTGAATTTATGTTTGGCAAGCGGGAATGCGCCCATAGCTCCTATGATGATGTTCAACACTGTACCAAGCACTGCGATTATAACACTGTTGAAAAGGTAACGTGAGAAGGGCACTCGGGAGCCCGATATCAATCGCACCATCGTAATAAAGCTGTCAAGGGTCGGGTTTGCTACATAGAAGCGCGGAGGGAAGATAAACAATTCATTAAGCGGCTTGAATGCGGTGATGACGACATAGTAAAGCGGAAGGATCATAAACGCACCGCAAAGCAACAGGAAGACGAACATTGCAATGTTTCCGCCGACAGAGCGGTTGAGCTTCTTTTTGTTTCCGCCACGCATACGCAGGAATCTTTTGCTGTATGTTGCGTCGGGATTAAGTTGTTTGTTACGTACCATGTTCAGTCACCCCCTTAATCTGTACTCCAACGTGCAAGCACCTTGTTTACGAACAACCAATACAAGATCATCATCACAAACATGAAGATCGCGATCGTGCTTGCATAGCCCATCTCGAATCGCACGAACGCATAGTCGTCCATGTGAAGCAAGAGGGTATGGGTCGAATAGTCGGTACTCGGATTTCCGGTCAGAGCAGCGTTAACTGCACCGCAAGCGAAAGAGCCGGAAATGGTAAAGACCGCGCCGAGCAACAACTGCGGCTTCATCTGCGGAATGGTGACGTAGATCAATTCCTGCCAGCGATTCTTGATACCGTCGATAGCTCCCGCTTCTGCAAGCTCGGGATTCAAGCCCTGCAAGCCTGCGACGAAGGTAAGGAATCCTGAGCCCGTGCTCTGCCACAAAATAACAACGATACAGACCATCATTGTGTAGCTGGTGTTGGTCAGGAACTGGATCGGTGTACTGATAAATCCTGCCTCGATCAACAGAGAGTTGATAAGGCCGTAGGAGTCACCGCTGAAGATGTACTGCCAGATGACATACACGCTGCCCGAAAGGGTCGGTGCATAGAAGCAGAGGGTCAGGAAGGAACGCCATCCGCGTTTGAACTCATTGATACACCATGCGATCACGAAGCTGGCAAGATAACCTGCAGGTCCTGTGACCACAGCGATGATCAGGGTGTTTTTCAGAGAAATGCCGAAAACGTCGTCATCCAAGAACAAACGGACATAGTTATCAATTCCGTTGAACTGAGGAAAGTTCAGCATGTCAAAGTAGGTAAAACTGAGCAGCATAGCTGCGAGCACGGGGATAAGCATAAATACCACGAACAGCAAACCCCAAGGAGCAAGCATCGTAAAACTAGCCCATCCGCTTGTTCCAAGCTTTTTATGTTTCTTGGCTACCAATTCTTTCACTCCTTACTCACAGTTACTGTTTATATTTATCAGCTACGATTTCGCCGATACGATACTGCTCATACTTACGCGCAAGCTCTTTATCCATATCTTTGCTGTAGCTGACCAATGCTGCACGCGGATTTTCAGCCTTGTAGAGAACTGCTCGGTGCGCATTGTTAAGCATACGGGTTACATAGTAGTCGCCGGGTACCTTCGGGAAGTCGGTAACGTGTTCCCACTGAGCCTTAATTGCCTGTGCGTCGTCATAGGACCAGGGAAGCATCTCAAACGCCTCGCGGTTAGCGGTCGTGTAACGTCCGCCTGCTCCGAGTCGGGCTTCGATGTTGTTACCATAGGTAGCCTGAGTATCAGCGCTGACCCACCATGACATGAAGTCCCAAACCTGTTCCTTATTATCACAGTCCTCGATCATAATGCAAACTGTTCCTTCGCAGACCTCTGCACGACTGATGGTTCCGTCCTCACGCTCTGTGCCCGGAATCGGAACCATTTTCCACAGGCCCTTGATCTCGGGAGCACCGACGGTCAGGTTATTGTAGAAATTGTATCCGGCCATGATGATCGGATACTCACCTGAACGGAAGCGGTTCAACGCATCGTATGAGATCGGAACGTCATATTCGGTGTAGAATCTGTTGAAGGTGATAAACGCATCAATAGCAGTCTGGTTATTGAAGTTGGTAGCGGTCCTGCTCTCGTTGTAGTAGCTGCCGCCGTTCTGATACAGGTATGTAGCGTAGGGAATCGAGTTGATACCGATGTTCATGTTCTGACGCTGAATGATATTCAGCAGATCGCGAAGCTCCTTCCAGGTCTGAGGAGGATCAACTCCGAGATCGGCAAGGATATCGGTACGGTAGAACATCATCTGGAAGTTCTGTGTTTCGGGCAGACCATAGGTCTTTCCGTCGAAGTACTCGATCGCAACAAACGCAGACTCGTAGAACCATTCCTTGACCTCTTCAAAGGTATAGCGATAACGGAGCTCTCCGTTTTCGTCATACTGATTCTCGGCGTTGAACTGGTCCATATCCTCCAAGGAACCGCGCATTGAGTAGTTAACGGGCGTGGCGCTGTCAACATACAGACAGGCGTCAGGTCCGACACCTGCAAGGATCGCCTGAGTCAACGCACTTCCGATAGGAACAAGGCTCAATGTAACGGGGATCTTGTACTCGGGGGCAAACTTATCGTCAATAAGCGATTTAAGAACGTTGAACTGGTCGCGTCCTGCAGCAGACATCCATATCTCTATAGGATCGCAGATGTATTCGGTCTCGCTGTCAGCAGAATAGTCACTTCCGTAGGCGTTGTAGTCGGTAACGAAGGAAGCAAAGAATGCGCGTAAACCGAATACCAAAGAATTCCAGAAGCCTGCGCTTGTCTCAGGCAGGTTATCTGAATTCTCAGCACCGACATAAATGGAATCCAGCAGCAAAGACTGGTTGGTCATATCGGTAAGCATATCGGAAAGAGAGGAAATGTTGGTCTTGTATGCACTAAGGCCGGTAGTGATCTCAAGCGGATCTTCGACGAACTTATCCAATTGCTTTACCATGACCGAGATGAAAGCAGACATTCCGCCCGAAACTCCGCCGTTGATCTCTCCCAATTCCTTATCGATGGTGTCAAGCTTATTACGAACGTCCTTCATGCTATCGATCAGGTGGGGGATCTCAATGTCGAGGTTGTAGGTACGGAGCGTATCAGGTGTGGTACCTGTAACCGCGATGATCTCAAGGTAATCGGCGTTCAGCTGGTTGATGCATTCCTGCAACGACTGCAAGGAGTCGACCAACGGGCCGAGGGAAGCCTTAAGGGTGATGGTGTGCTTACCTTCTTCGAGGTAGACGTAGTAGGGGTTGCCCTCCTCATCGGAAAGCATGTAATTTCCCCAGTCGTTGTTCGGATCGAAGGAAACAGACTCAAGCTCCTCGAAGGGTACTGCGCCGTCAACCATGATGGTGCGGTATACCTTAAATCCGCGAACGTAGTTCTGTATGTATTTGAAAGAAAGGGTGTATAAGCCGGTCTCCTTAACGTCGACCTCCCAGCTGATCCACTGGCCGACCTTGTTCCAGTTCTCGCCGCCGATGGTGTTCAGGCGGATCTGAGAAGGATGGGCAGGCGATGTGGACGCAGAGGAATAGTCAGCTACCATCGATAGACTGCGCTCAGAATGCTCAACGGCATTCTCAGCCTCTATCTTGATCAGGTCACCCGAATATACATCGGCGTCCTTATGATCAGCGATGTAGTCCTCGTAGCTGACAAGGCTCTCGGGACGGCTCAAGGTCAGCGCGGCAAAACATACGGCTTCGCGCTGGGACTCAAAGCGAACGGTATGGGTTCCCTGCTCAAAGTAGAACAGGTAATCAGCGTCGGTCATGTAGTCGTTGTCGTGAAGGACATACTCGTTCCAACGCAACACTTCGACAGAATCAGGCGACAGCTCGTTGCCCGATGCATCGTAGCGATGGCCGTACTCGTTGAGTTCAGCATCCTCACTATAGACATCCGTCCATATGCGGCCGAGCGAAACGGAGGTTGCCTCAGTAAACGGGGTAATGCCGTCGATATACAGGCGAATTTCAGAGTTGATCGGCTTATCCTTTATCGGCAGATAGAGGGCCTTAATATTATAAAAACCGCTCTTTGGCACATCAATAGTCCATTCGACCGTACCGCCTGCAACCAATGTAACTCCTTCGTGTGATTCACCGCTGTCATCGGTAAGAGTCTCGGTCTTGACGCCCTCACTTCCGACGTAGTTCAGTACATCTACCGAAACGTCGGAGATCTCACCTGCAGCGTCCTTGTTGGCCGCAAGATACTCAAAGTATCCCAAGCCGCTCAGACCCAGTGTCGAGTTACCGCTGTCAGCAGACTCGTCCTGTGCGGGATCCGCAACAGACTCTTCCGTCTCGTCGGCATACGCTGTCAGTGTCGAGAACATCGACAAAGCCATTAGCATAGCCAGCAAGAATGAAAGCACTCGTTTTTTGTTCATTCAGCATTTCCCCTTCTGACATTTGATATGGGTGGGTAAATTCCCAACAGGCCGTATAAACCGCCCCGCGCAACCACAGCGACCTCAAGCCGTTCGACGCCGCTATGCCTACGCGAAACCCTCGCGCGTGCGCACGCGTACATAAATAAACGCGAGAAAAGACCAAGCCACTTATTTTGTCGGTGACCAGGACCTTATTTCACACAAATATGTACAAAAAACACACTCGGATTTTACCATTTTAGCACAAATCAGGCAACTTTTACAGAGTTTTAATAAACAATTTACATTTTTCGTCATTTTTCACATTAAAACGCAATCGTTTATGGTCAAGGGTACCAAAAAACATGTCCCATTCCTCGAAACTCAGCCATCGATATGTACAAAATGACAAGCAAATGTTTCATTTTGTTCAAAAATCAGTCAGCACAAACTAAATGAAGGAAGGAGCTTTAGGCAATTTGAACATAATGCTGTATAAATACATTTGCTCTTTGTAGTTATTATATCAAACGAATGGCAAAATCGCAATAGGGTTCTTATACTTTTTTAAGCATTTTTTACAAAAACTGCCGTCCGACCGGCAAATACTCAGTCAAGCGGCAGTTTATAAGCATTTTTGTCTATATTAAAAGGTCGAACACTACCAATGCGGCGAACCCGATCGCAAGCAGGACGGCACCCACGTTGCCAAAGGTAACGGGTATCACTCTGGATGGAGGCAACGCTATTTCCCCCTTGTTCATTCGCAGATGCTTAATGTATACAATAAGCAAGACCAGACCGGCGATAGACAGTCCGATCATAGCCGTCAGGTAAACGAGCGGGATCAACATCGTTGCCGTTTGAACAAGCACGCTCGCGGTCGATCCGCTGTCACCGGACTGACCGATGAGGCCGGTCACTTTAAGTATCGCAGCAGGCACAAAGCCTCCAATGAAGTTTAACGCGGCATGGATCAATGCGGTATAGCGAAGCTTTCCGTATCTGAGATAGATATAGGCAAGCACCGCTCCCGTAGAAAAGCCGTATATTATCTGGAACAGATTGCCGTGAAAACAGCCGAACATCCATGATGATATCAGTATCGCCGTCAGGTCGCCGTATTTTCTCAGCCTGTCGCACAGGCAACGGCGGAATATAAACTCCTCCCCTATCGGTGCGATAACGACCGAAAACAAGAACACCTGCCACAGCGAGCTGGACATAATTATCTCGTTTAACGAGTTGTCCACGATCCTTTTTGTAACCGCTTGATAAATGTATATGACGCCCTGCGAGATCATATTACCGACCATCATAACTCCGATAGCAATTATCAGGGCTATTATCCATGCGCCTGCGGTTATTTTTTCTTTCTGCATCGGGGTCTTTTCTACCCTGCGTATTATAAAAAGGAAGACGGGCATACCGCAAAGATAAAGTGCAGCGTCGTTGACGAGCCAGCTTGTCAGAGGATATTCAAGCAGCTGCGGCGCAAGCCATCTCAGCCCATACGCAAGCGCATAAGTAGCCGCGTACCACACCGCCATCATCGCTAACACCGCAAGTCCAAGACGCGAAAAATCCTTTCTCATCGGTCTTTCATACACGATCATCTCATTGTTAACCATCGGGTCCATCCCTTACTGTTGCATTGGTAATATCTGACTTATTCTTCTCTCAGGCCACCGAAAAAGTCGGTAAGCAGGTCGGCGCACTTCTCTTTTGACACTCCGTTAGTCACACGCGGACGGTGACCGAAGGGCAGGTCAAACATATGTATCACCGAGCCGACCGCACCCGCTCTTTCATCGGCGGCTCCGTATACCACGCGGTCAAGCCTTGCGTTAAGGATAGCCCCTGCGCA
>CAZDIN010000053.1:0-4829 GCA_964505515.1 uncultured Eubacteriales bacterium
CAAAAAGAAAGAGAAGACTCGTTGTAATAAACGAATCTTCTCTTTTCTGTTGTTATTGGGTTTGGGCTACTGCCCAACTGCGTTTGTGCTTACAAATGCGATGCCGGTTCTTCTTAACCGAAGTTGAAGGATTTTCAATTTCTCCGATAAGAACATCACACTTTTGCCTGTGTGTTTTTACCTCTTGACAACGGGAAACAACGGTGTTATATTAAAACACGAACAAATGTTCGGTAGTTTTCCGTCAAGAAGGGGAGTTGCCTTGTGGAGCGCACGGTTTTACACAGCGACTGCAACTGCTTTTACGCCTCGGTGGAGTGTCTGAAGCACCCACACCTGCGCTCAAAGCCCGTTGCGGTCGGCGGAGATGTCGAGCAACGGCACGGCATAATTCTGGCTAAGAACGAGTTGGCGAAAAAATACGGTGTCAAGACGGGCGAGGCGTTATGGCAGGCGCGAAACAAGTGCCCTGACCTTGTCGTTGTGCCGCCCGTGTTCGAGGATTACATGAAGTTCTCGGCGCTGGCAAGGGAAATATACTGCGACTACACCGACCGCGTGGAGCCCTTCGGGCTTGACGAGGCGTGGCTTGACGTGACGGGTGATGACGGTGCCGCCGTGGCGCATCAGATACGTCGGCGTATCAAGTTTGAGCTTGGCATCACCGTCAGCATCGGCGTCAGCTTCAACAAGGTGTTCGCAAAGCTCGGCAGCGATTACCGCAAGCCCGACGCAGTCACCTGCATCACACGGGAAAACTATCGGCAGATGGTGTGGCCTCTGCCTGTGACCGACCTGCTCTGTGTAGGCCGCTCGACAGGTGAACGGTTGACCCGAAACGGAATCCGCACCATTGGGCAGCTGGCTGAGGCGCCCGACAGGCTGCTGAAGGTTCTGCTTGGCAAAAACGGGGAGCTTTTGCAGAATTTTGCGCGCGGCCTTGACGTGTCACCGGTTGCCGCATTTGACGCACAGCCGCAGATCAAGTCGGTGGGAAACTCCACTACCCTGCCGCGAGATCTTGCATGTCAGGAGGACGCGTCGCGGGTACTTTTTGTGCTCGCCGACAGCGTCGGCAGGCGGCTGCGCGAGCAGGGCTTGCTCGGCAGGTGCGTTTCGGTGGGGATGCGCACCAACGGGCTGGTCTGTTTCAGTAGGCAAACAACGCTTGAGCGGCCGACCGACATGACCGATGATATCCATCGGGTCGCCTGTCAGCTGGTAGGACAAAACTACGACTGGTCGACGCCTATGCGGAGCATCGGCGTAACGGTGAGCGGTCTGACCGGCGTGTCGCAGGGAATACAGACCGATTTTTTCACCGATTCACAGCGGCGGCTCAGGCGCGAAAGGCTGCAGGAGGTCTCCGACAGTCTCAAGCAGCGGTTTGGCAACAAGTGCATCCTGCCTGCGACCCTGCTTGCCGATGAAGAGCTGACGGGGTTTGACCCGAAAAAAGACCATGTGATACATCCTGTCGGGTGGTTTTAGGGGGAGTATAAGATGGAATATATGGACGTTACCGCGCGGTTTCTTCCTGACGGGAGGATCATGCCGCTTTATATCACCTGGGAGGACGGACGGCGGTTCGAGATCGACCGCGTGACAGATATTCGGCGCGCAGCGAGCCTTAAGCAAGGCGGCGTGGGGTTGAGATACACCTGCCGCATTTGTGGGCATGTGCGCTACCTCTTCCTTGACGGCAACCGCTGGTTCTCAGGCGGTGCCTGATCGTTTGCACAGGCATTCGCCTGATTATCCGCACTTTAGGTGGGGAGGTTGGCGAAGCTTTGTTTCCTGCGGGGTAAACGCGATCGTTGTAGGGGCGAGGAAGATGAGAGGCTGTGGCGCCCTCTGATGAGAGAAGACACAGACTGTGACCGAAACAAAAAAACACCCAAGGTGACATTTCACCTTGGGTGTACGGCGTTTTTACTCTTATTCAGCGGCTTGGGCCAGCTCTTCATCGATCTTTTCGATCTGACGGCCCAGGTTAAATATCTGCAGGCGCACACCCGACAGATCGCGGTCAAGCTCCTTATAGATAGCGGTATACTTCTCATGCAGGCCGAATGCTACGACGGTGTAGGCGACAGCGGCGACGGCAGGCAGGCCCACGGTCAGCCACATCAGCATGGGGGAAGCGTCAGGCTTAGCCAAGCTCAAGCCGAGGGTAGCGCCGATCATCACGACGACGGCGGCGACGGCGACCCAAACAATGACGTTGGTCTTGAGAACCGATTTCTGCTTTATCATAGCAACATAATCAAAATTAGACTGGTTTTCCTCTCTGATAGCGTCACGCTTTGCGATGAGTTCCTCTTTTTCCTTTTTCAAAGCTGCAATATCTGCCATATTTATGCTCCTATCTGCAGGCAAAAAGCCGGCGGTGGTAATTCTTACTTTCATTTTAACATAAATCGACAGATTTTCAAGTAGTTTTTACATACGGCTCATTAAAATAGGTCTCGATGCGTTTCGAGCAACTTTCGGGGGAATACTGCCAGTTGTCGATGTGGTCCCCGTCGAAGTAATATTCGATCTGCGGAGGGTCATAGTTGGCGTCAAACGAATCGATGATGATAAGCTTTATCTTCATTTTTTCGGGAATAATGGACTTGATGTAAACGCTTGCCTGCTGACCCGGCAAGACCCCCGATTTAAGCTCGGCAAGGCCTGCGAGGTTGGGTGTCAGCTCAACAAACACGCCGTAATCCTCGACCGTGCGGATGATGCCCGACACCGTCTGCCCCTGCATGAAGCGGTCGGCGTTTTGCTGCCAGCTTCCGAGCAGTTCGCGGTGAGAAAGAGATATGCGGCCGTTTTCGTCGACGGTGCGTACGACGGCAAATATATCGTCGCCCGGAACAAACCTGTCACGCGGATGGGATATGCGCGACACGCTGATGGCGTCAATGGGCATCAGGGCTATCACGCCGCAGCCGATGTCGCAAAAAGCGCCGAAGTTCTCAAGATGGGTCACGCGCGCAGGGATGATATCCCCGACCTGCAGGTGCGCTATGTACTCAGAGGCGCATTTCTCCTGAGCGGCACGTCGGGAAAGCAGGGCGGTCGGTTTTCCGCACTCCTGCGTAATGCGTGAAACTGTAAAGCAGACCGGCTTGTTGACCCGCGAAATGAGTGCGATATCCCTTACGCTTCCCTCGCGGATACCGACGGCGCCTTCTTCACGGGGAATGACGCCTCTGATCCCGTCGAGGTCGACTATCAGGTTATGCTCGCTGTCACACATGATGGCCTTTGCTTCTAAAATGCGGCGGCGCTCGATCGCCTCTGAGAGAGCGGACAGGGTGATGGGCGGACGTTCGGCGTTTCTGCCTTCCGGCATAAATGTTTGCATAATTTACCAATCCTTCCTCATCCGTGCGGTCGTTCGCGTCGGACGATTTCTGTTTTGCGGAATTCCGCTGTTAAATTATATGAAATTCCTTTTATTACTATGATAGCAATTCCCGACCGCCGATGTTGTCGAAAGAGGTTGGCAAATTATGGTAATTTTTATTTTACGCTTGTGGCACCGTTGTTGACAAGAACAGCCCTCACCTTTTCGGGATCGGTCTTATCTCCAAGCTCAACGAAGCAGCTCACCGAGCGGTTGTTTTCAAGGTATCCGCTGTCGGTTGCAAAGCCGTAATCTGCAGGCAGCATTATCCAAGGATCGAGTCCGCTCTGTGGCGCGAAGGGGAGCATGAAGGGGGTGTCGATGTCTTTTTTTGCGCGTCTGGTCTCGATGGTGACCTTTCCGAGCGTGCTCATCTGCTCGCGCAGGCGCAGGGCGGCGGTTTCGGCCTGCTCGACCGAGTCGAATTCAGCCGTCATTTTCGTCATGATATTCACCTCGGGATTATTGTTGGCGCAGAAGATAAAATAATCCCTCTTGACAGGCAAGAAAAAGTTGTTATATCGATATTTGACGACGTCGGCGTTGCCGTAATCGCGATACCGAATGCTATGCCGACGTTGAGGGTAAAATAAAAAAGAGGATTTGCGAAAACAAAGCTTTTCCTACTCGCCGGACGGACGGAAGCCCTCGCCTGCTATCTCGCTTGCGTCGGCAAGCACCATAAAGGCGTGGCTGTCGGCGGCTCGCACGGCGCGGTGGAGCTTTGCGACCTCGGAGGCACGCACTGCGCAGATAACAAGGCTGCAGGGACTGCCTCGCCAGCCGCCCTTGGCGTCCAGCAGAGTTGCGCCGCGCCCTACGACCTCAAAGACCTGACGCACCATTTGAGCAGGCTGCTCTGTGATAATAAGCGCCACCCGACCGCGTTGCGCTCCGTAGATAAATCCGTCGATGACCCGCGAGGTAACATACAGCGCCACCGCTGTGTAGAGCGCCGTCTCGACATCGCGGTAGGCGAGCGTGGCGACAGCTACCACTATTCCGTCAAGCAGTAACAGCAGGCGGCCTATTGAAAAGAGAGGGAACTTCAGGGTGACGATCTTTGCGAATATGTCGAAGCCGCCCGTTGAGCCGCCTCGCATAAAGACCAGCGCAAGACTTGCGCCGCCGATGATGCCGCCGTAGAGGGCGGCGAGCAGCCTGTCGCCTGTGTAGGTGGGCAGGATGCCGTCGGCAAGGTCGATAAAGACCGACATCAGTAACGTGGAAAAGGCGGTCTTGCGCAGGAAACGCCAGCCGAGCTTGACGCCGCCCCATATGAAGAGCGGAATGTTCAACAGCAGGGTGATGAAGCCTGTCGGAAGGTCAAAAAGGTAGTTTGCGATGGAGGCAAGACCTGCTACGCCGCCGGGGGAAACGCGGTTTGGGAGAAGAAAGGATTCGAGCGCGACGGCATAGAGCGCGG
>CAZDIN010000053.1:4839-7118 GCA_964505515.1 uncultured Eubacteriales bacterium
GCGGTGCCGACCGCCATTAAAATGTAATCCAGCACCTTGGTTGCGGCGCGAGGTAAATAACGAGGCATACCATCCCCTCCAATTAAGGATAGTATGCCTCGTTATTACATTGATATGTGCCTATATTTATTCAAACAGCTCTGCGACCGATCTAAGATGCTCAACTATCGGCAGATGCTGAGGACATGCCCCCTCACACTGTCCGCAGGCGATGCATTCGCTCGCCCTGCCGAATCGGTCGTTCAGCCTTGCATAATATTCTCCGTGGGGCGTCCAGCCCTTATCCTTGTCCTCCTGCAGCTCGGCGTTGTAAAGCGAAAAGTACTTTGGGATAGCAATATTCATCGGACATCCGTCGGTGCAATATGAACAGCCTGTGCAGGCGACGGCGATATCGGCGTTGATGATATCCGCCGCACGCTTTACGAGCTTTACCTCCGCATCGCTCAGAGGCTCAAAGTCAGCCATATAGCTTGTGTTGTCCTCGACCTGCTGCATGTTGCTCATGCCCGAAAGTACGAGCAAGACGTTATCAAGGCTCGCCGCAAACCTGACCGCCCAGGAGGGCACCGACCAATCGGGGTGGCGGTCAAGGAAGGACTGCTCAACGCTGTAGGGCACCTTCGCAAGCGAGCCGCCCTTGACCGGCTCCATTACGATGACGGGCTTGTTATGACGGGTCGCTACCTCGTAGCACAAGCGCGACTGGATCGCATCGCTTTCCCAATCGAGATAATTTATCTGCAGCTGGACAAAGTCGACCTCGGGATGCTCGGTCAGCACGCGGTCAAGCAGCTCGGCGTTGTCATGGAAGGAGAACCCCATCTTTTTGACAAGCCCCTTCGCCTTTTTCTCGGCGAGCCAGCCGAAACAGTCAAACTCGGTGTAGACCCTGTAGTGATCGCTGCCGAGGTCGTGAAGCAGGTAGTAATCGAAGTGATCGACCCCCGTCTTTTTCAGCTGCTCGTTGAATATCCTGTCGCAGTCCTCGGCGGACTTGACAAATGCGGAGTGGAGTTTTGTCGCAAGCTGAAAGCGGTCGCGCTCATAGCGGTCGACAAGCACCTCTTTAACGGCGTTTTCGCTCTCAAAGCCGCAGTACATCCAGGCGGTGTCGAAATAGGTGAAGCCGCGTTCAATAAAAACATCCACCATCTTTTTTGTCAGCTCAATATCGATCGACCTGTCGTCGTTAGGGTCGGTCAAGGGCAGACGCATAAGCCCAAAGCCTAATTTTTTCATACATATTCTCCTTTGAAAGAGGCGGTCGGATAGTCTAAGCAAAGAAAATACATATATATTATATAGTGTGACTAAAACGGATTTCAAGAGCTTTTTGTTTCATCCCAAATATTATAATATTGTTACAAATTATTACAGGTTGATACGACGTATTGAAAATCTTCGTAAATAATGATATAATGTCAACAATAGGAGGTGTATATCTTATGTCGATGGCTTTGTTCTGGCTGATACTCGCAGTGTTTTTTCTAATCATCGAGCTTATGACGGTAACGCTTGTTTCGGTGTGGTTCATACCCGGCGCGCTTGTGACCGCTCTGATAGCTCTGGTGTGGGATAACATACCTGCGCAGATCGTGCTGTTTGTGGTCATGTCGGTGGTGTCCCTTGTGCTTTTCAACAAGTTCTACCGTGGAAAGCTTAAGAAAAAGCAGGACACTGTTGACGCCGACCATCGCCTGATCGGACGCTCTGCTTCCGCCGCTGAGCCGATCACTTCCGAGGGCGGAAAGGTGCTGGTGGGAGATATATACTGGCGCGCCGTCAACGAGGATGACTCCACCATCGAATCGGGTGCGGTTGTGGAGATCAAGTCTGTCGAAGGCACGACCCTCGTCGTGTCAAAGAAATAAAACCCGACGTATAAAAAGGAGTTGTAATTATGGGACCTGTTGCTATCGTTATTCTGTCTGTTGTTGCCTTCATTATTTTCGTCACCATCATCAACTGCGTCAAGATCGTTCCGCAGGCGACCGCCTGTGTCGTTGAGCGGCTGGGCGCATACCACGAAACATGGACCACCGGCGTGCATTTCAAGGTTCCGGTAATCGACCGCGTTGCGCGTCGCGTGTCCCTGAAGGAAATGGTGGTCGATTTCCCGCCCCAGCCGGTCATCACTAAGGACAATGTTACCATGTCTATCGACACCGTCGTTTTCTACCGCATAGTTGATCCTAAGCTGTTCACCTACGGCGTTGAGCGTCCGATGATGGCTATCGAGAACCTGACCGCAACCACCCTGCGTAACATCATCGGTG
>CAZDIN010000054.1:0-6970 GCA_964505515.1 uncultured Eubacteriales bacterium
ATTTCCGCGAGGTTAGCACCTTTACCTCCGAGAAGTTCACGCATGCTTGCGTTACCTTCACTGAAAAGGTATACATACTTTTGACTCATTGTGAATCAACCTCCTATAAAATATTAACACATTTAAGGGGATCGCAACCGACAGCCTGTCCGCCGACACGATCCGCGCGCGATTTCAGGTCGCACGCAATATATTATATCAAAGTATGGATGTAATTTCCACCCTTTTTTGAAATAAAATCGAAAAAATTTCCACCTTGGCCAAACTTTTTTTCGTATATTTTCAACATATATGTGTCTTTGTTCTTGAAAAGAGGGCTGATCGGTGGCATAATGGTTATAAATAATACCGCAGTTTTCTATTATAAATAAAGGCGGCTGTCTGCCGCTCGGGAGGTCTTTATGTTCTTCAACCGCAAGCCGTCAGGCAAGGGGGTCGAGTTCCTCATCGTCGGACTCGGCAACCCAGGCACAAAATATGAGATGACGCGTCACAACGCCGGCTTTATCGTCGTTGACGAGCTGGCAAAACGGCTTAAAGTCAGCATCACGAAAAAGGCGCATCACGCCCTTTGCGTACAGGCCGAGGTGGCAGGCAAGCGCTGCCTTATAATGAAGCCGCAGACCTTTATGAACGAGTCGGGCAAGGCGGTCGGTGACGCCGCGAGGTTTTACAAGGTGCCTGCTGAAAAGGTTCTCGTGATCTTTGACGACGTCTCTCTTGACGTTGGCAGCCTTCGCATCCGCCGCAAAGGCAGTGCAGGCGGTCACAACGGCATAAAGAGCATTTCCGCCTGTATCGGCGATGATTTTCCGCGCGTAAAGGTCGGTGTCGGCGCAAAGCCGCATCCTGACTATGACCTCGCCGCCTGGGTGCTTTCCAAATTCAAGCCCGATGACGCCCAGCCGCTCAACGCTGCCGTCGAAAAGGCCTGCGACGCCGTCGAATACATCGTTGCAGGCGACACCGACAGGGCGATGAATCTCTTTAACTGACATTCCTTTTTAAGTGAGGAGAATATATGCTTTTTCTCTCCAACGCCTTCAGGCAGCTTGAGGAGTACGCCGAGCTATCCCGCTCGGTCGGCGCTAAGCGCACTCCTGCGGTTGCCACGGGACTTTCCCACATCCATAAAGCCACTCTTATTCAAACGCTCTGTCGGGACCTTGACCGCAGGGCGCTTGTCGTCGTGGCGGACGAAGGCGAGGCGGTGCGGTTTCAGCAGGACCTGACCGCTATGGGAGCACGGGTGGCGTTTCTCCCTGCGCGCGACCTGATACTGCGCGATGTAGCAGGTGTCTCGCGTGAGTACGAGCAGGCGCGTGTCGGCGCCCTTGTGCAGATGCTTGAAAATAATTGCGACGTCGCGGTCTGCTCGGTCGACGCGGCAAGGCTTCTGACCATTCCGCCTAAGATCCTCACCGACAACCGCTTCACCCTTCGGGTAGGTGACTGCATTTCTCCTGCCGAGCTTTGCAACAGGCTGATCTCGGCGGGCTACACCCGTTGCGAGCTGGTAGAGGGTGCCGGTCAGTTTGCGTCAAGGGGAGATATTCTCGACCTCTTTGCGCCCGAAAATGACCGACCGACCCGCATCGAGTTCTGGGGCGACGAGATCGATTCGATAGGCTTTTTTGACCCTGTGTCCCAACGCCGCACCGACCCTGCGGACGCCGTGACGGTGTCACCTGCAACCGAGGTGCTTTTAGGAGACGCGGAAGGCTTTGCCGACCTCGTACACAGCCTCAACCAAGGCTTGTCTGCTTCTAGATCTGCCGCAAAACAGCGGCTTACCGAGATCGAACAGTCGGCACGCGGAGGCGTTTTGCCCGTGTCACCCGACAGGTTCCTGCCCCTCGTTTACGAGCCTGCGACCGTATTCGATTATACTCAGGGGTGGCTGACCGTCGTCAGCGAATCGGCACGCATAAAGGAGCGTTGCCGCACCTTTGACAAGCAGTTGTCGGAGGAGATAACGGGACTGTTTGAGGCAGGTCAACTCTGCAAGGGGTTAGATAAATTCAGCATTGATGAAGGTGAGCTTGATTCTCACCTTGAGGATAACGGCACCGTTTTTCTCGACACCTTTGCGCGCGGAAGCTACGGTATCGCCGTTCGGTGCGCCGTAAATTTCACCCTGCGTCAGCTTTCGGTGTGGAACGGCACCCTTGAGCAGCTTAAAGAGGACGCCATGCCCCTTATCGAGCGCGGCTTCGCTGTAACTGTGCTCGCAGGCACCGAAAGGGCAGCCAAGACCCTCACCGATGACCTGCGTGCCGACGGCATCAGGGCTGAATATATCGCCGACGGAGGTGACGGCCTGCGTGCAGGCTCGGTTACTGTCGCCTGCGGCACCCTGAGTGCAGGCATGGAGCTGCCTGCCGCAAGATTTGCACTGTTTACTCACGGACAGGTGGCGGTGCGCCGCAAGGCCCGTTATAAGAAGAACAAGGACGCCATCCACTCCCTCGACGAGCTTCACAACGGCGACTACGTCGTTCACGCCGCTCACGGAATAGGCGTGTTTGAGGGAGTTCGGTCGATGACAGTCGACGGCGTGACGAAGGATTACATCCGCATCCACTACGCCAAGGAGGACGTGCTGTACGTTCCCGTGACCCAGCTTGACCTTGTGTCGAAATATATCGGCAACACCGAGCGCGATTCGGTCAGGCTCAACCGATTGGGCGGCTCGGAATGGCAAAAGACACGCGCGCGTGTCAAAGGCGCTGTTCGCGATATGGCAAAGGAGCTTATCTCCCTCTACGCCGAGCGTATGGCGCGCGACGGCTTTGCCTTCAGCAAGGACACCGATCTCCAATCGGCATTTGAAAGCCGTTTTGAGTATGACGAGACCGAAGATCAGCTCCGTTGCATCGATGAGATAAAGCAGGATATGGAGCGACCCTCTCCGATGGACAGGTTGCTTTGCGGCGACGTCGGCTTCGGCAAGACCGAGGTTGCCCTGCGCGCCGCCTTCAAGTGCATCTGCGACGGAAAGCAGTGCGCCCTGCTTGTGCCGACCACCATACTCGCGTGGCAGCATTACCAGACGGCTCTGAGCCGCATGGAAGGGATGCCGGTCACCGTCGAGATGCTCTCGCGGTTTCGCACCCCCAAGCAGCAGACCGATATCCTTCGCCGACTGCGCTCGGGCGAGATAGACATGATAATCGGCACCCACAAGCTCATCGCTCAATCGGTCAGGTTCCGCGACCTCGGACTGCTGATAGTCGACGAGGAGCAACGCTTCGGGGTCGCACAAAAGGAAAAACTGCGTCAGCTGTGTCCCAATGTAGACACCCTGACCCTCTCAGCGACACCTATCCCACGCACGCTCAACATGGCGATGTCGGGTCTGCGCGACATGTCGGGCATCGACGAGGCGCCGAGTGACAGATACCCTGTGCAGACCTATGTGCTTGAGCACGACCACGGCATGATTCTTGACGCTATCCGTCGGGAGCTGAGGCGGTCGGGTCAGGTCTACTACCTGCATAACCGCGTCGAAAATATCGACACCTGCGCCGCGCGCCTTGCCGCAGAGCTGCCCGACGCCTCGATAGCCGTTGCTCACGGAAAAATGAGCGAGGAGGCTCTCTCGGAGGTCTGGCGGCGGCTTATTGACGGCGAAATAGACGTTCTTGTCTGTACCACCATAATCGAAACAGGGGTGGACGTCGCCAACGTCAACACCCTCATTATTGAGGACGCCGACCGCATGGGACTTGCTCAGCTTCATCAGCTGCGCGGCCGTGTCGGCAGGAGCAACCGCCGCGCCTATGCCTACCTGACCTTCCGCGTCGGCAAGGCGTTGACCGACGTTGCGCAGAAACGTCTGGAGGCCATCCGCGAGTTCACCGAGTTCGGCTCGGGCTTCAGGATAGCCATGCGCGACCTTGAGATACGCGGCGCGGGCAACATCCTCGGCGGCGAACAGCACGGGCATATGGATTCGGTCGGCTATGACATGTACATCCGCCTGCTGACCGACGCCATTCAGGAGGAAAAGGGCGAAAGACCCGCCCCCGATGTCGAATGTACCATCGACCTGCACATCGGCGCCCACATTCCCGAAAACTACATCTCATCCCTTTCGGCGCGGCTCGGCATCTACCGCCGCATAGCCGACATCCGAAGTGAAGCCGACTCGCAGGATGTTATCGACGAGCTTATCGACCGCTTCGGCGAGCCGCCTGAATCGGTGCTGGGGCTTATCCGCATCGCCCTGCTGCGCAACCGCTGCGTCGGCTGCGGCATCCTCTCGGTCGAGCAAAAAGGTGACCGCCTGCATCTTTTCCCGCATGAGATAGACCAGCGGTGCGTCATCGCGCTTTCAGGTCAGCTCGGCAGACTTTTCAGCCTCAACGCAGGCACACGCCCCTACTACGAGATCCGCTCGGTCGGGACACTTGCGCCGATGGATATGCTTTCGGGTGTTCTTGACGAAATGGAAAAAGCCATGCGCTAAGGTTTGCTTGCAAATTGTGCTGGACTTTTTGTGCGTGATATTGTATAATTTTCTAAACACTACTCCGTAAATGTTTGGAGGACATTTTAATGAAAAGAATTTCAAGATTTATCGCGGCAGTACTTGCCGCCGTACTGTTGGTGTCTGCCTTTGCCGGCTGTCATCAGAAGAATGCCATCGTTGCGACCTATACCGCCAACGGCAAGACCTATGAGCTGACGAGCGGTCAGTACGCCTTCGCAATGATCCTTGCCGAGAGCGAGGGCCGCAGCCTCGTCTCCGAGGAACTGACCGAAGAGGAGCAAAACTCGGATGAAGAGGTCGACTACTACAAAAAGACCCTCGAAGAGAAAAAGTTCGCCGACTGGGTCATCGACCGCGCGGAAGAGATCGTCCGTGAATATTTCGCCATCGCCGCCGCCTTCGACAAATATGAGCTTGAGCTGAGCGACTCCGACAAAGAGAGCATGGACTCATATCTCAGCTATCAGTGGCAGCTGTCGGGCTATATGTACATCTGTGAGCCTAACGGAGTTAGCTATGATTCCTTCGCGTCCTTCCAGACGGTCTACAGCTATCAGCGCAACACCCTGCTTAAGTATATCTACAGCGAAGACGGCCCCAAGGCTTTGAGCGAGGATGAGCTGACCAAGGCACTGACCGATAACTATGTTCTGGCAAACCTGCTTGAGATAGATTCCTCACGTCTTGTTACGGAAGATACCGACGAGGCTGAAGAGGCCGCCAAGCAGGAGGCTCAGGATAAACTCAACGGATACGTTGACCGCTTGAACGCAGGCGAGAGCTTCGAGACCGTTTATAACGAGTATCAGGCCGAACAGGAGGAAGAGGAAGAAACAACATCCTCTGAGTCTGCTTCTTCTGAAACCACCTCTGAGGAAACTTCATCCGAGGAGACCTCCTCCGAGAGTGAGGAAGAGGAAGAAGAGGAGCTTAAGCCTCTTGATGAACTGGCGACCCTGCTCGGCAGCGAGAATACCTCTGCGGAAAGCGAGATATTCGAGGAGGTTTCCGCGTGTGAGATCGGCGTGCCGACTGTGATCGAAAAGGAAGGCGTGTATGTGCTTGTTGTCCGTCAGGACATCACCGCCGACCCCTATTATCCCGAAACATACAATGACGAGGCTCTCTATATTCTCAAGAATGACGAGTTCATTTCCGATCTTGAGGAGGAAGCCATGGAGCTGGATGTGACCTTCAACAGCTATGAGCGCAACCACATTAAGCCCAAGAAGATAGATTACTCCTACTATCAGGAGTATCTCTCTTCCTTGTACAGCAACTATAGTTATTAACAGCCGAAAACAATAAACAGGCTCAATTGGTCGTTCCAATTGAGCCTGTTTATTGTTTTCCCTATCGATCTACATCAGCTCAGGGGCGTAGACGGCGCGTTCGCCGCCGACGAACTTGAGCCTTGTGCGTGCGTAGACAACATTCGCCTGACCGATGCGGTCGACCCCTGTTCTGACCGGAACGGCGACCTCGCGCAGATGCATGCCGATGAGGGTGCCGCCGATGTCGATGCCTGCCGCCGCACTGATATGCTCCACAGCGCAGGGCTGCTCAAACGCGCCCCATGCCTGCGTGGCAAAGGAGCCGCCCGCTTTCTTCTGCGGCACAACGTTGACCTGCTGCAGCCCGTATGCGCGCGCCGCTTCTTTTTCAATTATGAGGGCGCGGTTGAGATGCTCACAGCACTGCGCCGCAAGCCAGATACCGCGCTCCTTCAAAACGGGGTATATGCCGTCAAACACCGCCTTTGCGGCGTCAAGGTCGGAGTTTTTGCCGATGGTGCCGCCGACTATCTCACTCGACGAGCAGCCGACGACCAGCAGGTCGCCCTTTTCAAGCTTTGCTGCATCGAGAAGCTTAAGCAAGCCCTCGCGTGCTGCGGAAGTGATATTATCCATTATGTTTTCTCCTTATGCAATAGGCATTTTTCTTTCTAATTATATTCTATACCTTTTTTACGATTTTTCAAGAGAAAAGTAATTGGAATTGCGGCTACCGTTTAGGATAGGGCAGGTCGGGCAGACAGCGGAAACCGTCGGTTACAACGGGCGAACTGTGTTCGCCCGAAACATAACAGGCGCTCCAAATTCATTCATCAACTAACGGGAGGGGCGACCCCTCCCCTACGAAACACAATCACACGCGCTACAATTTTTATCCCTCCACCGCTACCGCGGTCCCCCTCCCTTTAGGCAAGGGAGGCTTTGTAGGGGAGATGTTTAGATGACCATGCGGTGCAAAAAACAAACGCCACGAATATGGCGCTAAGCGGGTTTCCAAAGGGTCGCTGATCCTTTGGTCGTTGGGAAAGGGTTTCAAAAGGGAAAACTGTCGCAGCCGAGGGCTGTTTATCCGCGCATTTAGTCTTCGAAATTCGCACTTCCCCGTCCCGCGCGTTAACTCGTATTTTTGCGGTCTTTTCCATCTTTCTGGCGGCAGAAAGATGGTGCCCTGCGGCATGAG